>NZ_SJXG01000034.1:0-30050 GCF_012027885.1 Brevibacterium sp. LS14 | reverse complement strand
GGCGTCACACGCGCCACGGCGACAAGTACGTGACCGTGATCATCGACCTCACCCCGGCCCGGAACAAGTCCGGGCCCGCGCGGCTGCTGGACATGGTCGCGGGCCGGTCGAAGGCCGTGTTCAAGCAGTGGCTGGCCGATCGTCCTCGGGCGTGGCGGGACGGGGTGGAGGTCGTCGCGATGGACGGGTTCACCGGGTTCAAGACCGCTGCCGCCGAAGAGCTACCCACCGCAGTACCGGTCATGGATCCGTTCCACGTCATCCGTCTGGCAGGTGAGGGACTGGACCGGTGCCGGCAGCGCGTCCAGCAGCACACCCTCGGGCACCGGGGCCGGGCCGGGGACCCGCTCTACCGGGCGCGGCGGACCCTGCAGACCGGCGCGGACCTGCTCACCGACACCCAGCGCGCCCGGCTGGACACGGTATTCGCGGCAGACGAGCACGTCCAGGTCGAAGCGACCTGGGGCATCTACCAGCGGATGGTCGCCGCCTACCGCGAGCCCAACAAGACCACGGGCAAGCAGAGGATGCGAGCGGTCATCGAGTCGGTCGCCAGCGGCGTCCCAGACGCGCTGGTCGAGATCCGCACACTCGGCCGGACGCTGAAGCAGCGCGCCGCAGACGTGCTCGCCTTCTTCGACCGGCCCGGGACCTCGAACGGGCCGACAGAGGCCATCAACGGCCGACTCGAACACCTCCGCGGCTCCGCCCTCGGCTTCCGCAACCTCACCCACTACATCGCCCGATCTCTACTCGAGGCCGGCGGATTCAGACCCCGACTACACCCTCAACTGCGATGAGCCTCTTTAATCCCCGGCTCGACCCCTTCGCCATTATGTAATAGAGATCGCTCAATCGTCTCGGGTCGAAAAATCGAGGACGCCGTCAGGAAATGAGGGGCCCGAGTTCGCGGCCCGTATATATTGACACCAAATATCTTTTCTCTCTGAATTTCAAAGAGTCCATACGTATTTACAAATTGCCAGTGCCTTCTAAGATAGTGATAAGTTTCGCGCCTAAGGTTCAGCGCCTTATCGTCCGTGAAATGAGATTCAAGATGTATTAACCCGACAATAGATTTGCCACACATGTGCGACCACGCCACTTCCATGAAGCTGCGGTACAGATCAGGCTGTGTCCCTGAGATGAGTGGATAGGTTGTTACGTCACCTACGAATTCCGCCGTGCACACGACTTCAGTCGAACCGTCGAGGACAAAGTCCCTCATACCAGGGAGTTGCAGAGTCTTCTCGCGCATCTCTTTCTTGACGGGTTCGGAGGGTTTGTGCACCAGTTGCCACCACGGGTCCCCCTCGGCCATAAGGGCGTCGACGTCGCCGCGGGGACGCACCCACGGTGGGTTCCCAAGCTGGAGATTGAAACCGCCTTCCTCGAAGATCGTCGCGAAGTCCAGCTCCCAGTGGAAGAAGCCCTGCTGTCCCGCGATCGATTCGGTAACGGTCAGCCACGGATGGACCTCCAAGACTTCTTCGACCGTCGAGGCCGCACCCGAGAAGACTCGCTGATTGTCTTCAAAGTCATTGAGTTGGGCCCAGTTCGCCTCGTCGAGGATAGTCCCCTGGCCGGCGTCTCGCGCCGCTGCGTGCTTCTTCGAGTCTTCAACAGGTTTGCCCAGCAGTCGTTCACACGCGTCGATCCACTGGTCGATGGTGGGTGGCGCGATCTGGGTTTCGGTCAGCGGCCAGAACCATAGAGAGCACCACGCATCCATGATGCGCCGCAGGCGTCGGTAGGCTCCGTTTTCGTCGGCAAGTTTGGTCTCGATCTCGGCGCGAGTGATCGTCGTACCTCGAGTCACCTCGTCCAGGCCCCACACGTCGATGCTCCGCCGCGATTCCGCCTCGGCGATGTTCAGTCGCTTGAGCGCAATGGCCCACAAGGCGTCGACTTGCTTCGACAGTCCGACGAGTCGTGCGATCTGGGGATTCGATTTCGTGTCGCCGAGCTTGACGCGCATCGTCTTGCGCCAGTCTTTCAGCTTCTTCACTGCGTCTGGGGCGAGAGCTTTGCCTTCTTTGGCGTCGGCTGCTGTTCCCCACCCTTCGGCGGGTAGCAAGAACTGATAGATGCTCTGAGGATCCCGCGACTCGGCAGTCGTCTTCTCTGGAGTTGACTTAAGCCAGGTCTTGTCCTTGACAGTTGACCGCGAGTAGACGGACCGCCGGGCCCCAATGAGGGAGTTACCGCGCTTGAGACGGAGCCCGAACCATGGTGCGGAGAGACCCGCGACCATCGTGTCGAGCCACAGTGAGATCTCGGCGAGCTCAACTGCCGTGGAGTTGAGGTCCACGCCGTAGACATTGTGGAGAGCAATATAGGCCTTGGCCTTCTGCAGCTCCTGCGCATATGTTGCGGGATCGATCCGTAGGTCGAGCTCATCCTGCTTGCGCTTGAGGTACTCAGCAGCAAGTTGGTTGACCGCTTCGAGCGCGAACGCGCCAGAGCCCAGAGCCGGCTCGCACACCGTCAGGCTAAGAATGTCGTCGGCTGACATATCCTCGGTGAGGAGTTCGGCGAGTGCCTGGGAGACGGTGAAGCGGGTGAGCACCTCGGGCGTATAATACGACGCCGACTGCTGCCGGTCGCGGCCCGACAGCCGGAAGACGAAGCTTCCCCGTGTGTGGATGACGGCCGTCCGCTCTCCGGTGAGCGGATTCTCCTCGCGGACGAAGTCCTCGGCGTCTATGTGATCTGCCCTGTCGGTCGGCACCACCCAGCTCCCTTTGCGAGAGTCTCCCTTAGGCGCAACTTCATACAGGTCGGTCTCTGCGAAGAAGCCCGTGTACGACATCAGCCCCTCGTACACCCGCCCGAGCTGGTTGATTCCAAGCTCCGCGTAGGAGATGGCACCTAACTCCTTCCCGGGCTTTTCTTTACCCCACAGAAGTTGCTTAAGCACGACTCTCAGAGCTTCGTTACTCAGCGAAACATCATCGATCAGTTCCGTGGCCTCAGAAGAAAATAAATCGGCTTCAAGCGGGTGAAAGGTGAGCCCATCGCTCATCTCATCATCGGAATCTCCGGTGTCAATCACGTCGTTGAGACGGAGGTCGTTGTGTCCGTTCTGGATCTGAGTGAAGAGGACATGGAGGGACTGGTACAGATGGGTGCCATCGCCCCGAGTGGGGATGTCGACAAGTGCGAGATCACGGAGACGATCGAGGCTGTAGCCGGCTTCGTACTCCGTCGCTCCGACGGGGACGACCTGCAGCTCAGGCGACGCTTCGGCGAAGAGGACGAAGAGGATCCGGTAGAGGTAACGCAGCGACTGTTTCGCGAGCTCCTGAGCCTCGTAGGCGGGCAAGGGGTCGAGGCCCTTCTTGCGACGGCGCATGACGACATCGTTGGCGATGATCTCGATGGAGGACCGGACGGCCTCACGCAGATCCTCGGAGACCTTCTCGGTGTGTTTGACCGAGTCCTCGAGCACGCTGGAGAACCATGTGGTGCCCTCGGCGTTGGGGGCGAGCGCCAAGGCGCTGGTACATGCGAGGAACCGATCGACCGCTCCGCCACGTTTGGTGTCGTTGCGTTCGAAGAGTAGTTCGAGGTCGATCGCGAGGTAGCGGCCTTCCTGCCATCGATCGGCTGCTGTGAGCAGCATCGTGGAACCGGCGAGGACGAGTGCAAATGTCGGCGGGGTGTCGTCGACGAACCGTTGCGAGAGATAGCGAGCGACCGAATACGTGCGATCAAGCTTCTCGCTCGTCTCACTCGCCTGCTGGATGATCGGACGGAGAAGAGTGGGTTCGTCCTTGTCGAGTAGATCGCCGATGTCGTCAACGGGCGCGGCGAAGACGATGAGCAGTGGGCTCGAATCCGGGCTCGTCGCGGTGCCTCTGACCTCGCGGTATGGCGCCTCAGTCCCGTCGTGATTGCGGCCGATGGTGATGTCGTATCCACGCCCATACCCGAGGCGAGTGAGGAGTTCGCGGTAGAAGTCGAGGACTGCGGTCGCGTCATCATCGCTCAGACTGCGACCATCCGTTGGTCCCTCGGTGATGGACACCAGCTGCTTCTGCAGGCTCTGACGAGACCCCGACCATCCGCTCAGTGGCGTGACGAGCGACCAACCTTCCGCCTCGGCCGTCGTGGCCTCCTGTTCCCACTGCTTGCGCAGGTCGAGCGCCTTGGCCTTAAACGATTCCTTCGTCGAATCGGAGGTGAAGTAGTCGTCACTGACGAAATCCTGGACCACTCTCAGTTCGTCCATGTCACTTCTCCTCTGCGGTCGGGGCGGTCGAGTACACGTCGGTGTCGATGGAAACGGCGACGAGCAGCGGGCGGAGCAGACTGCGGTTGGGCTGCATGGTCTCGATGAGCGTTTCTTCCTCGGTGACGGTCTGCGAGCGACGTTTGAGCGATGCGCCCTGTGTGAGGTCGATGGCCCCCTGCTGCCACTTGTGATTTCGCGCGTACCAAGAGCTGATTCGCTCTTCGATGCGGTGCTTTCCGGATTCGATCACACTGTCGATGCTGCTAGCGACCGCGTCGACGGCTGCGGGGACCAGTGGCTGATAGACGTGGAGATCGACCGGTCCCGGGTTGGTCAGCTTGGAACGGAGTCCGAGATCGGCGATGATCGCCTCGGCGCTCTCATATTCGCCGATCATCCCGAAGTCTGGACCACTTGGGAACGTCACCGTCCGGAAGACGCTCGAGACCATCTGTCCGCGTTGGTTCGTGAGCCCGGCGTGGACGACGACGGTCGGAGCGGCGACGTCGGCGCGAACGATGTAGATGCCGCCGCGTACGGGGACCCGGGACAGTGCTCGGTCGGCGGTCCACTGGAGGACCGGGTGGAGGGGGCCGAGGTAGTGAGCCTCGGGCCACAGCGAGTCGTTGTTCGGGTCGGTGGAGTTGCGAGCGGCGTCGACGAGGGCCGTACCGCGGGCCTTCGAAGTAGCGAGCTTGAAGTTCGACTCGACGCCGCGTTCTTTCAGATAGGTCTGAGGCAGTGAGTCCAGGCGGCTCCACATGTCGCGAGGCGGCACGAGCTCGGCGATGGATTCTCGCCGGTGGTTGGTCCAACTCACTCCCCCACTTCCGTCCCTGGAGGGACGTTGCTCCGGGTGGCCGCGGTACACCATGGCCAAGCCATCGTAGAGGAAGTCGACCGGGGCAGAGTAGAGCGCGAGACCTGTGGCTCGGCGAACGGGTTCGGTGTGTGATTCTGGTGCCGCTGGCGTGTGGTCGGCGGAGCTGTCCGGAGTCCCGGCTTGGAGCATGAAGGCGAACAGAGGGTCAGCTTGGGACGCCTCGGCAACGTCGGTGACGACCTCGTCGATATCCCGGCCTTTCGCCAGGGCCTGCTTGATGGCGTCCTCTTCTGCCTCGGCAGTGTATTTGCCCATGAGCGCGGCTGCGTCACCGAGCGCTTTGTGGGCTTCGTTCTCCTTCTCGATGAGTTTCTTGAGGACACGAATATCGCCGGAGAATCGGTCATTGTCAGGTTGGAGGACGAGCGTGGTGATTTGGGGCTGCTCGCACTGACCATAGCGGTCGATGCGCCCGTTGCGCTGCTCGATGCGGATGAGTGACCACGGGATGTCGTAGTGGACGAGTTCATGGCACTGGGAGTGGAGGTTGACGCCTTCCGATGCGACATCACCGGTGACGAGCACGCGGATGGGCGAACTCTTCTTTTTGAACGATTCGACGACATTCTGCTGCTCGATGTCGGAGAGGCCACCGTGGAGGACGGTAACCTGCTCCGCGTTGAGACCGAGATCCTTCTGAAGGTTCGACTGCAGCGAATGGAGAGTCGCGACGCGTTCAGCGAAGACGACGACCCGATTGTCCTTCTTGGGATTGATGTCTATCTCGCGGAGGTAGTCGAGCAGTGCCCCGTACTTACCTGTCTGAGGGAGTTTCGCGGCGCGGTTGTGCGCAACTGCTTCGAGGCTCCCCGTCGCGTACTCGCGGAGGCGGCCCAATGCGCGGACTTCGCGGTCGATCGGATTAAGTTGGGGTTGGTCGTGACCCCTGTGGACGCTGGTTACCTGAGGTTCTTCCGTCGTCTTCTCTGCTGACTCGTCACCGCCGTCGAACGTGACTCTGAGAGACCGGAGGCGGTTGTCAATCGTTTCGATGAGTGCTTCCGGACTCGAAAGGAAGGCCTTGGCGAGCGTCCATGGGAAGAGGCTGGTCTTGCCCGAGTACGGGCTCGAGCCGTTCGGATGGAGCCAGATCTGGTCGAGCTCCTCGGCGACGACGTTCTCTTCGGGGCTGGCCAGGGCGACGCGAGCTTGCGGCTCCTTGCGTTCAGCCCAGTCGGCGCCGACTTCCTTCTTCACATCCTCGGAGTACCGGTGTCGTCGCACAATGAGCTTCTGGACAGCGTCCTCATCAAGGTCCCCATTGGGCTTGACCGCCGTCGGCTCGAGGAGCCGGATGAGTTCGGCGAACGACTCCTTCTTGCCGTTGTGCGGGGTGGCACTGGCGAGAATGAGCGCGTCCGTGTTCTTCGCCAGCGTGTCCGCGAGGCGGTGGTTGAGCGAACTGGTGTTCGTGACGTTGTGGGATTCGTCGATGACGACGGCATCCCACTGATGCTTGCGCAGATGCGCGAGATAACGATCCGACTTCAGAGTGTCGATCGAGATGATGACGCGTTTGAAGTAGGTGAAGGGGTTGCGGGTCGCCGGCAGCTTCTGCCGGATCCGCTGGATGCCCTGCGAATCGAGACGGACGAAGGGGATGGCGAACTTCGTCCACATCTCGTGCTGCATCTGTTCGAGCACGTGCTTGGGAGTGACAACCAGGATGCGATCGGCACGGCCGCGTTTGATGAGTTCAGCGAGGATCAACCCGATCTCGATCGTCTTGCCGAGGCCGACAGCGTCGGCAAGCAGAATCCGCGGGCGCAGGTTGTCCGGATCGAGGATCTTGCGCACCGGCGTTCGCTGGTAGTCCTTGGCATCGATGAGCATTCCGTCGCTGACAGTGAGGTTGGTGTCTTCAACAGGCACCGCCGTCTTCATCAATGTGGCCTCAAGCCAGAGCTTCGCATCCCGATAGCCGGAGCTGGGGTCGTTGATGAGAGGCGCGTGCCTCGGGTCGACGGGGATGACGGTGTCGATCGAGTCGAAGAAGACGGCGCTGGTGTCGCGGACGAGCTCGGAGAGCCCTTGGACCTCGATGCGCTGCACGGGCTTGGTCGGGTTGACCTCTTGGTGGTGAGCGCGTTCATAGACCGTCTGCACCCCGGTGACGAGCCACTCCTCGTCTCGGATCTCGACGACGGAGCCCGGAGCGAGATTCGCACTTGCCGAATCCGATCTATGCAGGTTCTGGTTTTCGTCACGGTGGTCCCGACCAGGGCTGATGTCGCTCTCGGGTTGCTGAAAAGCGGACTGCGAAGACATCATTGCATCTACCTCGTGGGAAGTCGGACACTACACAGGTCATACTAACGTGGAGCTGCACGATATTCGTTGGCGACCCTGGGCATCATCGACGAACGTCGAACAACGAGCCGGATCGTACCGTCGCAGCCAGCGCGAACTCGCCGCGCGCAGCGTTGCGACTGTCCGGATAGTTGCCAACTGTCGAGGTGCGTTGCGTGTCCAACGTTCTCAGGCGATTGCGGCACTTGACACCGGACACGGGCTTCTTCCATTCATAATGGACCTGTGACCGTCATGTCCGAGAATTCCAGCGCGCACACCACTCCCCACGTCTTCGTCACCAGGGGCGATCTCACCCACGTCGCCTGCGACGCCTGGATGGTGTCAACAGACCGGACTCTCAACGTCCTCCCGCACTGGACCAAAGGCAATGACGCCCTCCAACGCGCGATCGCAGAATTCGACGATCGGCGATTCCGCTACGGCAAAGTCCATGCATCGGCGCCAGCGTCCTGGAACTCACTCACTCCCCTGCCGATCTTCACAGCCGTACCGATCTTCGGCTTCACCGAGACCGCAGAGTTCGTCGGCATCATCGACGACTTCGCACGAGTCGCGGTCGAAACACTGGCTGCGCTTGAGGTGACAACGAAACGCCCTCTCCCATTGCTCGCCATGCCGATCATCGGCTCGGGCGGAGGTGGCGGCGCTGGAGTCATCGGGGACCTCATCCGAACCGTGATCGAGGCTGCCGAACTGGCCGCACACCGCCGCGGCGTCGACATTGTCATTGTGGTTCGCGATGCCTCGCAGATCGGTCTCGCGCAACGAATTCGACGGGGTGACCGACAGGAGCGCTGGTCGGAACTCAGCCCTGCAGTTCGCGCTGCAGCCGAAGAGCTCGCTCACGACTGCCTCGCCGGCAACGTCGTACCATTCCTCGGCGCGGGAATCAGTATGTCTGCTGGCGCCCCATCATGGGAGAGTCTTGTCGCCGACCTATCCTCGGCGGTCGCTAGGCAGCTGACTGTGGCGGAGAAGACCAGCCTCGCGAAGAAGAACGTGCTCGATCAGGCCGAGATCCTCAAAAATCTGTACGACAGTACCGAGTCATTCAATGCAACCGTCGCAAAACTCGTGAACAGGCAATCGTACGGACTCGCTCCGACGCTCATCGCCAACCTCCCCCTCGAGCAGGCGATCACACTCAACTACGACGAGCTCTTCGAGATCGCCAGCAATGACGCAGGTCAACCGTGCGCCGTCATACCAGGAGACGAAGCACCCGATGCCCACCGTTGGCTGCTGAAGATGCACGGCAATGTCGCGGACGAGTCAACGATCGTGCTCACCCGCACCGACTACCTCGGCTTCGACGCCAACCGGAACGTCCTCGCAGCCCTCGTCAAAGCCAGCCTCGTCACGAAACGCCTGGTATTCATCGGATTCGGCCTCGGAGACGACCACTTCCATCAGATCCTCCACGACGTTCGACAGATGTCACCGGAGTCCATCGCACGACGGGCCCTGGCATTGACACTCAGCGACGACTCGTTGGAACGCAAAGCGTGGAAGAACAAGATCACACTCCAGCCGATGACCCCAGAAGGCACCGATATCGCCATGGCTGGTCGGGTGCTTGAGATCTTCCTCGACTATCTGCTCATGCTCTCGACCGACAGTCGTGAATACCTCTTGGACCCTGCGTACGCTTCACAACTCACACCGTCCGAGCGCCGTCTCAAAGACATCATCTCGCAATTGCATGCTCTGAGAGACGACGCGGATGACCCGTCGATCGACGCAGCAGTTGAAGCCATTCGCGGATTCGGCCAGTCGGGCTGAGAAGCTCGAACCGATCTCACCGGTGGCGATAGAGCTGGGCCGGCTTCCCCACCGTGCCGTGCTCCAAACGCCCGGTGCTTTCCAGATGCGGCACCATTGCGCGCCGGAACGTGTCCTTCTGAGCCGTGCCTTTGTCGACAGCAGAGTGCAGCCGGTGCAGATCGAGCACGGTGAAGGCATCTCCCAGCAGCCGCCCCGGATCCGGACGCTCGGAATACGCCTCCCGCAAAGCCCCCACCGCCTCGGCGATGATGATGTCGTGGTCGAACGCCAAGCCGACGGCCGAATCGACGGGGATGACATCGATATCGGTCAGCTGCGCCTCCGGCAGCGCGATCATGTGTGCGACGGACAGGACTCGGCCCCGATCATCACGATCGATCGCATCGAAGGTCCGCAGCTGACGTGGAGCCACTCCCCTCAAGCCCACGCGCTGGTGCAGTGACCGCTCCACCGCCTCGGCGAGAAGCTCTCCGTCGTGAAGAAAGGTGCCTGGCAGCCGCCGTCGGCCATCTCTCTCAACGACAGCAACACCCAGAACATCATCCTTCACCGTGAGTACCGCGGTATCGACAGCCACCGACGGCCGCGGATAGTCGGTGAGTCGCTTGCCGTGTTCATCGGTCCAGTCAGCCATGTTTACATTAAAGCAACTCTGCGCTAATCTGTCATCAGTTAGCGCACTTTCGCTCTAACTGGGCGTTCGAGAACGCGAACGCACCACCTCGACTGTGAGAACGAAGGACGGTTGACGATGAGAACTGGACGCTTGGACCGCGCTGCCGGCGTGATGGTAGGACTGGCCTGCGGCGACGCCCTAGGCGCCGCCTACGAATTCGGTGGCCCCTATTCTGCGGACATGCCCGTGGAGATGAAGGGCGGCGGTGCTTTCGGTTGGGAACCCGGCGAGTGGACCGATGACACGTCCATGGCGATTCCCCTGCTCGAGCTCATCGCGTCAGGTGAACGCCCACGGGGCTACAAGCTGCGCTCTGCGGTGAAACGGTGGATCGAGTGGATGGAGGACGCCAAAGACGTCGGCACCCAGACATCCGCGGTCCTCAGCGAGGCTAAGCTCGCTTCCAATGGCGACTTCTACGAACTTGATTCCGCCGCTGGCGCGGCTGCCAAGAAATATCAACGCCAGCATCCCAATGCAGCCGGGAACGGCTCACTCATGCGCACCGCCCCTTACGGACTGGTGGGGCAGGACCTCCGCTACATTGCGGTCACTGCCGCCGGTCAGAGCAAGCTCACCCACCCGCACGACGATGCGACCACCGCCTGCGCCATCTGGTCAGCCGCGATCGGGCATGCAGTCGATACAGGGGAACTCGACGTTCGGGTCGGACTGCGTGCGAGCGTATCTGAGTCCGGGCAAGGCGAGCTCTTTGCTCTGTGGGAATCCAGGATCGAGGAGGCAGAGAGTTTCCGGCCCGAGCATTTCACTAAGAACGGCTGGGTCGTCCAGGCCCTGCAGGGTGCGTGGTCGGCGATCGTGCACTCCGGGGACCGTGCCGCGAACGATCCTGACCACGTCCGTCGAGCCTTGCAGATGGCGGTGCGAGGCGGCGGAGACACCGATACCGTCGCCGCCATCGCCGGCGGCCTGATCGGTGCCGCTTACGGGGTGAGCGCGATTCCGTTGGGTTGGAAGCGACGGATTCACGGGTGGCCAGGGTGGCGGTCGGAAGAACTGGTCGAACATGCGGTGACCGCCCAACGCATATGGTCCGAGACGGGAGCGGCTGATCTACGCGCGTGGCCAGCGATCGATCGCCTCGACTATTCAGGCTGGCGGAGAACTGAAACCTGCGTTCGACACCCTCATGACAGCGGCGTCTATCTGGGCGGGTTCGGCGTCCTCGACAGGCTCCCGGAGGACGTCGACGCTGTCGTCTCCCTGTGTCGGATCGGCCGCAGGCAGATTCCCGATTCCGTTCCCCGAGAGGATCGGGTCGCCGTCTGGCTGATCGATTCGGATGACCCTGACGACAATCAGCATCTCGATTTCGTCCTCACCGAGGCGGCCGACATGGTGGCGGAGTTGAGGGGTGAAGGAAAGACCGTGCTCGTTCACTGTGTCCAGGCCCATAGTCGAACTCCTACGGTCGGTGCCCTGTATTCCGTGCGGCACTTGGGAATGAGCGCCGAGGCAGCGGTGCGTGACGTCGTCAGTGCCCTGCCCGATGCCCGTCCCAACTCCGCCTTCAGTTCGGCGATCCGTCGCATTGCCGAGGAAAGGTTCTCAGATGTCTGATGAACCCTTGATCGCCGGCGAGGAGGAGGCCGGCAACTTCGTCATCACCAATATGGGCTCGAAGTACGATCTCGACGCCAGCTTCCGCACAGACGACGACTACCTCGCTCGGGGACCGTTCAAGGTCCACTCCCCGGATACCTCCGAATGGCGCTGGGGGTACAGGCTCGAACAGGTCGGAGATCACCTCGTCTTCCAAGACGGCACCGCTTTCGGCCGCACGATCATGACCGACTCCGTCAGCATTCGCGGGAGCGACGACGGTTCGATCATCTGGATGTATGGGCCCGAAGGCAGCAGGCTCACGGTGCTCACGCTCACTGCTGCGACGTTCGAGGACTACCGGAAGGCGATTCCAGTCGGAATCGCCGTCGCCTCCTTCGACGATGGGGCCCGTGTGGTGATGGCCGAGCTTGAGACGAAGCGTCGAGCCAGATTCGGTCTCGACTTCGACCCAGTGCTGACCAATCGGCTCGGATTGGTCTTCCGGAACGACTCTGATGTGACGACGATCGGTCTGTACCATTTCGGTCCGGGTGGACGGACCCTGAAACGAGTCGACGCCAAGTGGATCGGCTGTGATTTCACGAGCGAATCGTGGCGCCTGCGCGAGGACGACGATGCCCTTCTCTCGCCATTCCTCGACTCCGGCGTGGCCGCCTACGACACGGCAACGAAGCATGACGGTTCCGCCGTCCCCTTCCACAAACTCGGCCAGTTCGCCTTCCCCCGCTTCGACATCGACGGACCTGAGGACTGGGGTGAACTGTTCGACGAGTGGGACATCGTCTCGTGACAGCAGTCGGTCGTCGAGATGACGTAACTTTGACTCAACACCTGGTCCACTGCCTCAATGCGAAGGAAATACGCGTGTCCACAAACGCAGTTCTCGGCACAGTTGTCGACCTCCTCTCATCCCGACTGCCGGCCTACATCGAATCAGTGCTCAATCCGCTCCTCGGCGGTGTCGAATGGCCTGTTCTGCTCACAGAACTCGACCGCGCCAAGGGAAAGATGCCGAAGACCTACTCGCCCACCGACTTGCAGGCACAATTACGCGTCATGACCGAGCGTCTGGGTCCGTTCCAGTATCCGTTCTCCGACCCCACCCGTCAGATTTCGACGCTGGCGAGCGAACTTCGAGTCACACGCAACCGTTGGGCACACAATGAGTCGAGTGACTGGTTCGATGTCTTCCGTGCCGCCGACACAGCTTTCCGGCTGTTCTCCTTCATCGACGATTCCTCAGGTCGGGATCGTGCCGAAGAGATCAGGCGCATGGCTCTCCTCGAGCTCACTTCAGCGTTGAAGCTGCCGGGCTCGGACGAGTCCGTCCGCCGCGACGCTGAACGTGTCGCCGAGTCGCCTGACGATGCTGACCCCACGATCGTTCCAGCGGACTCGATGACCCACCGAACGAACCCGGACACACCCCTGTTGGGCAACGACCGTTTGCCGTTCGAACCGTGGACGGTCACGGTCATCGGAGATCGCAGCGTCCTTGACGCTCTGCCGAAGAAGTGGGCGAAAGAACGGGTGCGGGCACTCATCGCGGAGATCGTCGACGCGGAGGGACCGATTCTCGACGACCGACTCGCCACTCTCGTGCTGCGATCGTTCGGGATGGAGAGGACTGCCCCCGCCCGAAAGAAGAAGATCATCTACCAGGCATCGGTGTCGGGCTTCCATATCGACAAGGCGAAGTTCCTCTGGCCTTCAGACATCGACCCTGAGAACTGGTCGGAGTTCCGCCCGAACGATGGCACCGTCGATCGCCCATTCACCGAGATCAGTCCCCGGGAAGTCGGCAATGCCGCTATCGAAGTTGCGGAGCAGAACGGTCGGATAGCACGGTCTGAATTCGATGCACAGGTTCTCGCGACATTCGGTCGCAGACGTCGATCGAAAGCATTCCTCAAGCATTTGGAAGCTGGATACGATCTCGCTGGCACCAGCGGACGTTTGGCCTTTGACTCGGAAGTCGCGTGGAATCCTGCGGGGCGATCAGGCCGGGGTTGAGACCAGATATGAGCTAACTCAGGTCGACCCCGCCATTCCGGGAAAGGACGAAACGTGAACGTTGACGACCGACTGATCTACCTGCAGTCCTGGTGGGTAGCGTCCGAGTTCCTCCGCCGACACCCGGAATTCGACTTGTTCGAGACCCACCCCGGAGGAGGACAGTACGACTGCCTGACGATCCTTGGCCCCCGCGGGGCGACTGGTCCGGTACATATTGATCTCAACCGCAAGGGCCGCATACACATCCACAGCGGAATCGCACCGAACTTCGATGCAGACTTGTGGGAGCTCAGGCTGCCGATGGAGTGGTCGTCCGAAACCAACCAGCGCAACCGACGAAAGCTGCCATTGTTCCTCGAAGCTGCAGTGGGCCTGTCCGTGCCGCAGCAGACCCCTGTAACTACTCCGAAAACGCTGATCTTCCGCGTGATCTACCAGCTCCTTCTCTTCGCCTTGAACGAACCTGAGAATTGGGAAGCTCACAATGCGCAATTCGACTCGAGCGGTATGGACTGGGATTGGGACCCGAACTATTTCGCCCAGATTCCCTCTGCCAGATCAGCGTTGAACGACGATGCGAACCCCGACAATCGGCAAGCATGCTTCTGGGGCGTACTGAGAGACGGTCGTTGTCTGGCCCTCCTGCAGGAGAACGGGATGCTCCATCGTCCCGATGCCCGACCGATGAGCGTGATGACCATCTATGACGCCGAGCACCGTGGCATCCTCAAAGCCTCCCTCGAGGTCAGACAGCTCATCACTGGCCAGAAGTAACTATAGACAGCCCACTCACCTCGACCACCGATCCCAACAGAGGTAGGTGAACCAGTGTCCGCGCAGGAGCAGCGCCCGTAGTGGCCGCCAGCGCCTCACCGTAGACCTTGAGCTGACCCAGGTAGTTGTCCCGAATATGTTCGAAAGGGTCGACGCCCGGGTACGACTTGTGGTCGATGAGGACGTGTCCGCCGGAGGCCAGTACCACTCGGGTGTCGATCCAGCCTTCCATCACCTGTCCCGCATCATTGCGCCATGCGATCGGCTGCTCGGTGAGCACCTCGGCGCCGGGAAACTCCGACTCCAACCACCCAATCCAGCGGCGACCGAGCTCCATCAACGTCTCGGCCGAAATCGCCCCCTCGGCTCCCCATCGACTGGTGATCCGCTCAGCTGCCGCTTGCAGACTCGCGGGGTCGAGCGAATCCAGAGGAAGACCGAGGTACGCGTGCACGGCATCCCCGACGCGATCCCAGTTCTGCCCTCCCCGTTCCACCAATGGACTGCCGAGATCGGCGATCTCAGTCAGCTGCGCGTCCATCCCTGTGGAGTCGACGCCGCTCGCAGTGAAGTGCGCGGGCACCCGTTCCACAGTGCTGTCGTCGGGTCGCCGCCGGGGGATATCGGATCGGGCATAGAAAGATCGACGCTCTTCACCCCTGTTGGACTCTCCGACCTCGTCCGGCAGTGAGTAGGCACAGATCCGGGTGCGAAGGGTCGTCCACCTCGGCGATTCAGGGTCCTCGTCCCGAACGCGCAGATCCGCGATCCGCATTTCCCCCACATCGGCCGCCGACACAGTCGTTTCGGTCGAGCTCTGCGGTACGTCCCACGACAAGAGATCCGTGCCCATTGAGGCGTTGAGTATGTTGTTCGCACCGTCGGGATAGCCGAAGGCCATGATGCTGTGCGACTCCGCTCGGGTGAGGGCGACGTAGAGCAGACGGGCCGTCTCGCGGTCTTCGGCCTCAGCTCCCTCGCGGACTACATCGCACCGTCCCAGTGCTTCTCTGAGCGGACCGAAGCCTTTGAGCACTCGAGGCAAGAGTCGGAGAGTTCGATTTGCCACCGGGTGGAGCGCGTCGAACTCCCCGTCGGTCGCCACATTCACAACACGATGATCAAATGTCTTGGCGATCGGGATTCCGGTGATGACGACAGGCCATTGCAGGCCCTTCGACTGGTGCATCGTGGTGACGAGGACGGCCCCTTGCGCGGTCGATTGTTCGTGCTGTGCAGCAGCCTCGGCGAGATGTCTGAGCAGTCCCGCTGGTGTACTGGGGCTCCGGGTCTGCTGGGCCGCATCGTCGAACTCGACGGCGATCTGACTGAGGGCGTCCAGTGTTCCCAATCGGGATTCGGGCGACGACCAGGCCTTGATTCTCTGCGGCAGGTCGAGCGCATCGATGACTTCGTGCAGAAGATCCACCGGGGTGCACTGAGCGGCACGCGGACGCAAGGCGGCGAGCGCAGCCAACGAGGGATCGTCCCACCACGTGCGCACATGTGCCCGACGTTCATCGGGATCGCTGATGTGCACGGCCTCGTCGAACCACGAATCGTGACTGCCGTGATCGGTCATCAGCGTGACGAGTTCGACGAGCGCTACCCCGTCATTCTCGTCGACGAGGGCCGACAGGCCAGCGGCGACGAACTGCCCTTCCCTGGTCTCGAGCAGGTTGGTCGTCGACCCCACCGCCGGGATCCCCCGAGCCTTGAGCTCACCGACCACACGGTCGACTTGCGAGTTGGTGCGCACGAGGATCGCGACGTCGCCCGCTTCCACCGACCGGTCCGGGAGCTGAGGTGCCCGGCCGAGGAAGTCGACCACGCCTTGGGCGATCGTTTTGACCATGCGCGAGTCCGCCGCTGTGTCTTTGCCCTTGTCGGTGTCGGGCACCCACAGTTCACGACCTCCGTACGAACGCAGATGGTCTCGAGCCGGTGGAACGGTCAGAACGATGTCATCGACTTCGTCATGTCTGAACACAGAACGGAATATCGTGTTCGACAGTTCCAACGGTGGCTCACTTGATCGCCACGACTGACTAAGGTTCTCTCGTGTCGCCTTGCCGAGATCGGTTGTGCCGTCGGTTAGAGCGTCGAAGACCCGGTTCATCAGCTCGGGGTCGGCGCCCCGGAAACCGTAGATCGACTGCTTGCGATCGCCGACCCAGATGACTTCATCGACGAGCTCGGCGAGTTCCATGAAGATCGCCAGCTGAATGGGTGAGGAGTCCTGGAACTCGTCCACGGCGAGCAGACGGTAGCGCGAGGAGATCGACCGTCGAACCCGATCGTTCGTCTCGAGCAGCTCAAGAGCACGGACTTCCTGATCGACGAAGTCCATCACCCCCAAACGATCCTTGTACTCCTCGTATGCGTCGAGAGCCGTGATCGCCGTTGAGATGACCAGGTCGATGAGTGCACTGACATCGCGGTGAAACGCTCCATTGGCGAGCAGCTCCTCCCCCACCATTTTCGCGCTCGAGGACATGAGCAGCTGCTTCGGAATCGTTCCCAACGGCTTTCCCCCGGGGGCCGTTGGGAACTTCATGTCGGCAGCCTTCGCCCACGTCGACCATGCGATGGTCGGAAACGGCTCGACCTCCTCGGCGCTGGAATCGAGCTCACGAAGGAAGCGATCGAGCGTGATGATGCTGCCCTCGACATTGGCAGCACTGCGAGGCGATACGGTGATCCGTGGTTCTCCATCTGAATCGAGCGTCTCACCCTGGGCGTGGCGCAGTGCGGCTCGCAGCCCGTCGGTATCGCGTGCCAGCAGGTCTCGCCACTCCTGACGATGGTCGGCACGGGGAGCCGGAAGAGACTCGAGGAAGAGTTCGCGGGAGGCAGCTGCGGATCGTTGCAGTTCCGCGACGTCGATGCGATTCGTTCTCGCCGCCACGACGACGTCCTTGACCAGGTCGGACAAGACTTCCGGTCCCTGACCGAAGCCAGTGGGTTCGCCCGGGGAACCGTTGTGCCCCGTGCGCATGAGCAGGTCGCGATGGGTGACCTGCGCTTCCGCGATGACGTCGTCAAGGGCGGCGTTGAAGACTTCCGCCTGTTCAGTCTCATCGAGAACGCGGAGCTGCGGAGAGTACCCGGCATCGATGGCGTAGTCCGTGACGATGCGTCCTGCCACCGAATTGACGGTGCCGATGAGAGCTGTGGCGATCTCTTCCGCAGCGACCGTGTTGCCGTCGTCGAGGAGCCGTCGCTGAGTCTTGTCGACAAGGTCAGCAGCCGCTCGAACGGTGAATGTCGTGGCGATGACCTCACTGGCTTTGACTCCGGTGCCATCCTCGGAGCCGGCGAGTTTCTCCGACAGGACTTCGGTGAGCCGATAGGTCTTTCCCGACCCCGCCGAGGCGGTGATGACGCTGATACTCATGAGTGGTCCCCCGCGATGCCGTAGATGAGGTTGAATTCGCTGTATGCCTGGGGTTTGTCCACGAAGAGCAGACCTTCGTCGATCGCCCCGGCTCGCAGCTCTTTCAACCGATCAGTGAGTGCTTTCGACGACTCACCCGGAGTCAGATGCAGCTGCGCATAAGCGTCGGCGATCGGGGCGTCGAAACGGCCGGAGGCAATCCGACCGAGTGCGTGCTCGACCGCACGCTGAATCCTCGGCCACAGTGCTGCAGGATTTCCGCCAAGGCTGCCCTCGGCTTCATCGTCATCGCTGATTCCACCGCCTGTGAAGTCTGGATCGAGGCCGGAATCCGCGGAGACGAATCTTCCCTGTTTGAGGAGGTAGTAAGCGGTGAGCGCACCTTGCGCTTCAGAACTGTCTGGCTTGTGGGTATAGATGCTCAACTGCACTGCTTCCCCATCGTCGACCATCGTCCGGAACCTCCCGGCGGAATTTGCCCACTTGAGGTCGATCACTGCGGGGCGTCCATCGGCGAGCTCGCCATCGAGGTCGCGCAGACCTATGAGGTCCACCGTCTTCGTAACGCCGTTGAGGCTCAGCGTCCACGGGTGACTGAATTCTGTCTCGGCGGCGGTGAGCGTGATCCCTCTCTGCCTCAGGCTTGCGAACATCTGTGTGAGAGACCCGACCGTCGTGGCGCGGATCGATTCTGTGCGGGCGCTTGAACCCGGCAGCAGCAGCTCGGCGGCGAACCGTGGGGCGAGATCGTCGAAAGCCGTGCGTATCTCTGCAGTTGTAGGCGTTGTGATGCCGGTGGCTTCGCCATGGCGCACCAACCGCTCGACCACAGCGTGGACGAACGTGCCGATCATGCGATTCCCGGTAGGCACTTCGGAGACGAATCCTCGTTCGAGACCGATGCCCTTCTCCAAGGTCCAGGCCAAGGGATCGCTGAGAAGCCGCTCGATCTGCGTGAAGGACAACCGGTCAGGCAGCAGATGGACGAAGTCGCCGTGGATCTCCCGAGACACGGTGGTCGGTGGGATGGCGCCTTCGGACTTCACCTCGGCGGTGGTGGTGACGGCCGAGTTGAGCTGCCACTGGTTGCCCTCGGTCAGACGATGAACCGGCCGGGACACCGTCGGATGGTCGAAGACACCATCGACTGCTCTGGTTCCGAAGCGCTCAGGTGCTTCGGCGGCCATCACCTCGGCGAGGCGGGTGAGGCTGGGATTGAGGGAGACCTCAGTGCCGTTGATGCGTTCAGGAACGAAGCTGATGAGAGTGGTCGGGCCGCGAAGCGCTCGGAGGGTTGCGGCTTGGTGCAGACTCTCCCGGGCTGCGGCCGAGGACACGATCGCACCAGCGTGCGCCAAAGCTGTGGTTTCGGCAGGATCCCAGAGCTCGGCTTCAGCTCCTGCGCTGCGATGGGCAGACCACCACAGCACGGTGTCGGTTCCGGTTGGGATCTGCGCGGGGTCGGTCACGACGGTCCACTGGGCGGCCTGTGTTCCGGTCGTTGCTGACGGCGGTGCCGGCGCGCAGCTGTCGACGATGTCGAAAAGCTCTCTGACACGGATGACGTCCGCATCGAGCTCGGCGAGGGCTGCGCGAACAGAATCGACGTGTCCCGACGCGTCTGCCAGGAACGACTGAACATCCGCAAGCTGCTTCGCTGATTCCGCAGAGGTCGACGGCAGTCCATGGCGCAGTGCCAGAAGTCGTGCGCTCAGCCAGGTCAGGGCTGGTTCCAGGCTGCTCAGGTCGACCTGGTCATCGGAGATCAAGGGAGGTGCCGTTCTGAGGTACTTGTCGAGCTCACGGGCTGCCGGGTCGGGTTCCGGGTTGTTGAGGACGTCCATGGCGGACATCCATGCGGATTCGGGATCACCGGAAACACCTGGTTCCTGGGTCAGAGCAGTGAGCAGGGTCGTGGCGACCCGGTTGGGGACGAGGCGAATCGGGAACGACGAGTCGGGCCTCATTCCGATCTCGAAGGAAAGGAGTTCGGCGACTCGGCGAACGTCTGTGGGCGGGAGGACCGCGCTGAGGAACGCAGAGAGCAGTTGCGAGGCCGGGCTCTTCGCTGATGCGGATGGCATTCCGATGCTCGGCAGGCCGCGACGCTTGAGTTCCTCGTCAAGGGTCGCCGTCGGGCCACCCGCCACGATGCACAGGCGGTCCGGATCGGAAGTGTTGGCGAGCCAACGGGCTGCTGCCTCGGCGATCGACCACTGCTCAACGCCACGAACGACGGTGAACGTCGCTGGAATGGAGTCCACGGACGAGGCTTCACCGACGGTGACTCCAGCAGTCTCCAGAGCAACCAGGATGTCCTGCCAAATCTGGGGAAGCGCTGATCTGTCATCGCGGAGTTCGATGGCTGTGATTCCGAGCGGCCAAGTACTGCCGGACTCACGGAGAAGCTCCAAGACTTCGCGCAGGTCGTCGGCTCGGCCTGGCGCAAGTGTCATGGGCTGATTTGAGCTCGCTTCAAGTCTGACAAGCGATTCGACGTCAGCGATTGCGTCCAGGCGCGGCTGGGAAGTGGTCGCGGCCCGGGGAGTCCATCCGGCTTCGATCGCATCGTCACGCAAGCGGAGCATGTAGGCGGCGGTGTTCCACGGGTCGACCTCGAAGGATGCCCGGTACCAGGGGTTGTTCGCCTCTTGCATCAGCGAGCGGTATTGGGCGATCCGTGTGGGCCGTGTTGCCGCGGGTCGAGTCGTGCCCAACCTGGTCTGGAGAACTCCCAACAGCCCCAGCGGCCCGGTGACCACCGTTGTCCCGCCGCCGCTGCCCGGCATCCACGGAGACTGGTCGAGGTTCCACCCGAAGACTATGCGCATCGCTGTCCCTTTCCGTGAACGGCCTGGTCACGACAGTAGTATCAAGTCAGCTGCTCGGCAAAGGCTCAGTGACTCGCAATTCAGGGTGTCGCATCGATCATCACCGACGTTGACCACGGATGACGTCACAGTTTCGTAATAGCATTCACAGCAACGAACGCTCTCAGACTGTGCCTGAACTGGTAGCGCACGTTCGAGCGAACGATGATCTCTTGGACAACGACGTTTATCGGGCCTGGAAGCGACTGCCCAGCCAGAGTTCTGGAGTCACATACAACTACCTGCTGATTCTCGCGGGCCTGCCTTCGGTCAAACCGGACCGAATGATCTTCCGTTTCCTCGCCCGAGCGCTCGGCGAGAGTGCAAAACTCGATACCAGACGCGCGGCAGAACTCATCACGAAGACGGCCGAGGAGATGAACGTCGACCCGCGGGCACTCGACCACATCGCGTGGAGAGCTGCCTCCGGTCGTGAGCTGGTCGATTGAAGATCAAGGACTGAGATCCCGATAGGCAAAGTCGTCCGCTAGGAAAGAACTTACGCCATGGTGGTCTGGTCCAGGGGCGCAAATGCAGCCCCGGAACTCGATTCGATTGCGATTACGTCTCATCTTGTTTGGCTGCGATTAAAGGTTGTCCGGGCCCGCTCTGATTGCGCCAGAATCGTCTGTGTCAGGACCGACTTCTAGTGTGATGTCCTACAACTCAGTGGAGGGATCACAATGGATGCTCGAGCGGACAGTCCATCGCCAATGCCAGTCCCCGAATTGCCATTGCGCTTCTCGGAGGGCCGACATGTTTCCGCCTTGGCTGTCGACGTCGAACCCCTAGCAAGCGGCAACCGGGCCGAACACATGGCGCCCGACAACCGGCGCGACCCCTTCGTCGCCACGGTCTCCTCGTGCTCCAGTTCGGAAGTCAACCCGTACCTGTGGGAATGGCAGGCCGAATCACTCGATGCGTGGCATCAAGCGGATTGCCGTGGCGTCATTGAGGCGGTCACCGGATCGGGTAAGACGATGATCGGCATCACTGCCGCGTTTGAGGCGTTTCGCCAGGGCATCAAAGTTCTGGTGCTCGTACCGACAGCAGAGTTGCAGGCGCAGTGGCAGAGGCGTCTCCTCGAGACTCTTCCCCAAGCAACGGTCGGCACCTTGGGCAATGGTCGACACGATTCTCTGGGCGCGTGCGACATCCTCGTAGCGATCATCAACTCTGCGACGCGTGAGTCTCTACTTAACGTTCACTCCGAGGGACTGCTCATCGCAGACGAGTGCCACCGTTACGCTGCTCCGACCTTTGCGAAGGCTCTCCATGCCAACTTCAAGTACAGGCTGGGGCTGACCGCGACATACCGGCGCCCGGACAACGCGGATGCAGAAGTACTCGACCCGTACTTCGGGGGTGTCGTGTTCCAAATGTGGTACGACCGCGCCCTCTCGGACGGAGTGATAGCCGAATTCGACGTGGCATTCGTCGGGGTGAAGTTGACCGACGCAGAGCGGGCCGAATACCAAGCAGCCAGCGCATCAGTGAGCAAGTTGGGTATGTCGCTGAAGACCAAACTCGAGCTTCAGCATGCTCCGTATGAGAAATTCGCTCGGGCGGTTCAGCGCCTTGCAGCACGGAAGAACGACCAATCACCGGTCGCCTTCATGGCGAGGAAGTATCTCGAAGCGGTCGTCAAGCGTCAGAAGGTGCTCACCAATGCAAAGCACAAACTGGAGGTCCTAAAGGGAATTGCCCCCGTGATCGATGAGTCTCGGGGAACCATCGTATTCTCGCAGACCGTCGATTCCTCGACTCGCGCTACGGATGTCCTCATGAGCAAGGGCATAGAGACTCTCGCAGTCTCGTCAGAGTCAAAACCATACGAACGACGCGGGGCCTTGCAGCTGTTTGCAAGCGGAATCGCGAAGGCACTCTGTGCCCCTCGGATCCTCGACGAAGGCATCGACGTTCCCGATTCCGACCTGGCTGTGGTCCTGTCTGGAAGCAAGCAACCACGGCAGACGGTCCAACGCCTTGGGCGCGTGATCCGACGGAAGAAGGACGGCCGCCACGGTCGTTTCGTCGTGTTGTTTGCTACGAACACCATCGAAGACGAAGAACGCAATTGGGACCAGCAGTTCGGGTCGATGCTGCCCCACGCGCGGCGAATCGCTGAGTTCCACGAAACTCAGCAACGGGAACTGCGCCGCTTCTTACGCGGCAGTCCGGACGACCGCCCGAATGCGGACGATGCAGACAAAGTCGGATCGCCGACCCCCGCGCAACTGCTTATTCCATTCGAACCCTCCGGATCAGAGAATGCGTCTGACGGTGTGGTGACACCGGAGATTCCGCGAACCATTCCTCACAATCAATCGTCGGTCGTCCTGTTGAAAGACGAGGACGATGAGCCTCTCGAACAGTTGAGTTGGCTTCCAGAGACTGATGACTTGGTCAAGGTTTATCTCAACCAGATTGCGCAATATTCACTTCTCAGCGCAGAGCAGGAAGTCGAATGTGCGATGCGCATTGAAGCGGGCCTCTTCGCGAAATACTTGCATGACCTGGGTAAGTACTCGACGCGCAGGGAACGCCACGACCTGGAGGGAGTCGTTGCCGACGGAGACGCGGCATTTGACCAAATGGTCTGCGCGAATCTGCGACTCGTCGTGTCTGTGGCCAAACGGTACAGCGGCCGGAAGATGGCGTTTCTCGACCTGATCCAGGATGGCAATCTAGGCCTCGTCAGAGCCGTGCAAAAGTTCGACTATACGAAGGGCAACAAGTTCTCGACGTACGCGATGTGGTGGATTCGCCAAAGCATCACCCGCGGATTGGCAGATTTCTCGAATACGATCCGCTTACCTGTCCACGTGGTTGAGACGCTGCCAGACTACTTGACTTGCAATGCAACTGAGGAGTCCAGGGCGGCGTGCTCCCACGATCACTCCCTGGCTGAATCGGCTTTGCGCATGCAACCACTCTCGCTCGAGAGCTATCTCGAAATGCAATGGAGCACGCACTACCGCGACAGCATTTCCACGATCGATGATCGTATCATCGACCCCAGCATGTTCACGGATGACCCGGAACAGGTTCTCGTTGAGACTGAGTGGGTGGCGAAGGTCAACCACCTGGTCGACACATTGCCAGAACGAGAGGCGGAGATCATCCGGCGGAGGTTCGGCTGGTATGACGACGAATTACAGACTCTGGATCTCATCGGTCAACACTTCAACGTGACTCGCGAAAGGATTCGACAGCTCGAGAAAAAGTCGCTTGAGCACCTATGTGAGATCGTCGAGGCTTCGGCGAAGCCAGTTGATCTTTCACGTTCGCACTCTGCAGTCCCGGAACGTGTGGGGTGAACGACGCTCCCTATGAGCCCGATCGGAACCGCGTTTGCCCCGGACGCGGTCTGAACCTTTCTCAAACGCAAACTCATGCCCTCATTCAACGGACTCGATCAGTGTCCCAAATCGGCGCTTGCAACCCTTTCCTTAGGAGCAATGAGGAACGCACGACCCAGTTCCACCAAGGTGAAGCGACTGGAGGACCGTTGGAGTTGGTTCATGCTTCGTGCGGCGCTGCTCATCAAGGATCGACGCCCCAAAGGGGTAGCCCCTGCTTCGTGGGAACGCTCTAGGCAACTAGAGCATAGTCAAGAGTCCAATTGTCCACTAGCAGGCAGCTGCTACGTTCGGATCGGTGCCCGTCACTTCCGAATCCGAGATGCCCAACCGGTTCATCAGCTCGGTCTCGACGCTACCTGGAACAACCACAGAGTCCTTGAGGTCAGTCTTTGACCTTAGCAACGCATCCAAGTTGACATCGAACGATTTCAAGGTTGGGTGTATTGCCAAGGGCAGATAAACGTGGACGGGCTTAGTCTGCCCGATCCGATAGATCCGATCTGTAGCTTGGGCTTCTTTCGCCGGATTCCAGTGACGTTCAAGATGAATAGCATGATTGGCTCCCACCACCGTGAGTCCCACACCGACAGCCAACGGCGACATGATGATGATGTTGAAGCCAGGCACGGACTCGAAGTCCCTGATGATGGTTTTTCGCGACTCCTGGGACTTCGCCGCACTGGACGTCACTGCCTTCGTCTCGCCGTTCACGATGCGAGGGGAGAAACCATAACGCTCGTGAAGCCAGACGGCCACTCGCGCTTGAACAGCTTTGCTGATGACGAAGATGATGACCTTCTCTTCTGCATCACGGATGTCATCCAGCACTTTCAACATACCGGTTGCTCGCGCCGAATAGCCGATCTCCCATGCCGCGCCCGACTCGGGAATAGTCGCCGGATGCAGGCTGACGTTGCGGAGTCGTTGGATCGTTTCAAGTGCACCACCTTTGCGGGGACGATGCATCTTAAGCACTCGATCATAGAAGGTTCGTTGAATTTCCGGCATCTCGGTTGAAAGCCTTGAATCGAACTTGGAATGAGAAGTCAGCTCGCTGGCGTCCGTTTCTGACTCCAGGCCAGTGTGAACCGTTTTCGAAGGAAGCCCGGAAATTGTGTCTTCCTTTGTCCGCCTCAGCATGAATCGACCGATCTGATCGCGGAGCTCTGCTCCGCGCTTCTGCTGTTCATCAGAAGACAAAGTGTCGGCAGTCTTCACCCACCGCTCACGGAAGTCGCTCCAGCTGCCCAACAGGTCAGGTTGAGCAGTATCCAACAGATTCCAGATGTCCTGCAGCGAGTTCTCAATTGGGGTGCCGGTACAGAGCAGCTTGAAGTCAGCCTTCAAACCCTTTGCCGCCCTGGAGGTCAGGATCTCCGGATTCTTGATCTGCTGCGCCTCGTCAAACACGATGGCACCCCAATCCACCTGTGCCAACGAAAGTTGGAAGCGGCCGAGGTTCTGGTAAGTAGTGAGTACCAGACGCTCCGGCATATCCAACCGTCGGTCCTTCTGAGATTCGCCAACACGCAAAGACAATCGGATAGCGTCGTCTCGCAACATCCCGTGTGCGTCGATCGACCCCACCGAGGCCTTCGATTCTGCTCCTCGACCATGGATCTTGTATTTGTCCTGGTCACGAGAATTCTGTAGAACTACGACGTCTTTGAATGGAACATCGTCAAATGCATTTCGGAGTTCGTCCTCCCAATTTTCAATGAGCGATAGTGGAAGGACTGCAAGAATCGGTTTGGCTGCGCCTGTCAGTCGACGTTGCCGAAGTGTGAAGTCTCGAAGCGCCACTAAGGTCATGAACGTCTTTCCAAGACCCATATCATCGGCCAACAAGCCACCCTGGACCCTGGTCTCAGATGTCCGGGTTTCCAGTGAAGCAGCCATCATGCCGGCCGCCCAGGCGATGCCCTTGCATTGGTGCGGGAAGGGTGTGAAATTCAGGCCAGACAGGTCAGGCTTGTACCCCGTGGCTGCGAGGTCTGACAGTCGTCGCAATTCGTCAGAGCGATCGTGACTTTCGGAAATGTACATTCCGACCTGGACCGAATCTTTTGGTTCTGCCGCCGGGGCTTTCACATCCGAAGTCGCCGAGATCTTGCGTTCAGCTTCTGAGAGTGCATCCTCCGTCTTATTCTCATCCGAGATATCGATGATCTTCTCGTCGTATGTGATCGTTGACTGATCGTGACGCCGGGCGGCTGCAACCTTGTCCCTCACATCGCCGAGTTCCTGTTCAGTGTCGACAATTCCCGCCAATGCTTTGGGCTCGAGAATAATTGCAGCAGCAGTCAACCAATCGATTCCCGATTCTTGCGCATCTGCGAAAGACATCGGGACGATTGCGCCGATGCCTTCAACTCGCACCCCGAAGCTGATATCGAGATCGACAAGCGAAGGATCCAGGAACTCACCAGGTGATTCCAGGAAGATTTCACTTTGTCCAGCGGGAATCGTGCGGTTCCTCCGGATCTCCCGGACGCCCGCCTTCTGTCTCTCGTGCAGCACAACGAGCCGCTCGTCAATCCGGAGAACATCGCTGTTCTCAAGCTGATGTTCGCGTTCGATTACATCGACGTCAGAGATTCCATCGCCTAGGTCAGGACTGAGTTTCAGCGATCCGTCTGACTGCTGCGTTACGATAACGCCAACCTTCTCGGGAACTGAGGTCTGGTACTTCTCGAGGTGGCCCAGGTCGATCTCGAGGGGCCTCCCGGGAGACTCCCTGTGTGCTATCGACTTCGTTGCTTGAAGCCGAGCAACGAGAGCAACATTGACTGCTTCGGTACGCTCCGTGGGGGAGAGCGAACCATGTGCTTCGATCGCTTCAAGCACGTCAAACTCTGACGAGCTCAGCACGTACTCGTTCAGGCCGACCTTGATGACAGAGCCGCTGCGCTCAAAAGGTCCCTGTATGCCGTCAACAATCAACGACGGCAAAATGCTGAACCGAGTGCTGGTGGTATTGCCTATGACCTCTGTCCGAAGTGAACCTGAGAACCGAGGGGGGAGCCCTAGGAAGCTGGAGATCTCCGTATCAAGACGTGAAACAGCTCTTGCACCAATAGAGAATCCATTCGGAAGCCGAACTGCGTCACCCTGCTCCTCCAACAACCCCAGAACCGTGAACTGCTCTAGCCCGCGGCCGGATCCGCGTCCGGCCAAAAGCTCAGTCCACGTGCTCAGATCGGTGCGAAAATTCACACCGTACGAGTCGAAATCCGGTACAAGCTCGACCGAAACGTCACCACCGGTGCCATCAGGTGAAACACGTTCGCCGAGGATCCTTTTCAGAGTTTCGCGAAGGCTCAACTACAGTTCTCCTGGTTTTGAGGGTCGCCAATACTTCGGCCGAACCGGCAACGGTCTTTCGGCAGACACCTTCCGATAGGTCTCCGGGGACATCACCGCTTCTGGAGGAACGTACGTTCCGGAATGCTCTATAAACAGAAGGGCATCCGAAATCCATTTTTTATGCACGTTGTGGGTAAGGGCTCTGTGATCCTGGTGCTCTCTGCCGTGAGTCCTCAGCGCGTGAAGGAACTCAGGGCCCTGAATACGATCCCGTTTCCAATCAGCCAGCAATTCGGGTGGATCATCTTTGATGATCCACAATTTGAAGTTGTGGGATCCCTCGACTACGTGAAATCCACCGCAGTTCATATAAATTACCGCCGTTTCACCGTAGTTTCCTCCCACAAGCTGTGAAATATCCGTTCGTAATTCGCTGCCCATAATCGCGCGAATCGCCGACCGGGCCGAGGGACCAGCAAACAATCGGGTTTCGCGAACGAGATTCAATTCTAGCAACCCTTTTAGGAAGCGTTCCCTGTCGGGGAACATTCTCCCGAGGTCTGATTTGCCGTTCTTCTCTCCGAATATCTTGACTGCCTCGAGGAACAGCCTGATGTCTTCGCCTGATAGCCAGGTGATAATCCGACGCACGTTATCTTCTGGAATCCGTGACCACCAGGTGTTCCAGCGGACCGTTCCCCGCGCACGAGGTTCACCTGCGATATGCAGTATCGTTCCTTCCCATTCGCGGCTGGGAGCCTCAACTGGGACAGCTGTCATGGCTTCGATTACGAGGTGCCCAAAACGGAGACCTCCGGCTGTCGGCGCGTTCACCAGGTCGGAATCGCACAGTTCACGCAACCATGCGTGTGGCTTTCGGGGGTCTGCGGCGGTGATTCGGTCGAGATAGACTCGTTGACGAGTGAACTCCGCAAAGCGTCCAGCAGTAAAGTCGCCCAAACCAACCTCACGCATGACCGAGAGCAGGTCACAGTCTCTGTCCACGACCAACCGCGCCAGCTTCTCAGGTGCAGCAATACCCAGACATACCTCTGGATACTTTCGGAATGCACGAACCAGACCCGATTCTTGGACGTCCTTCTGTTCGGCGACACCACGCTGAAGAAGTTCTGCGGTTAATGCGAACAGCCCCTCATCCCAGATGTCCAACTGGTCGAAATATGTGAAGTACATGTTTGCCAGTGCAAAGACGAACAGCCTTGTCATACGGCCGTTCTCACAGACTGATTGAAGTATCGGCGTTCGCATTGTGCGTTCCGCGAGCGTGGGATCGCGTGCCCACAGCGACACGACTGCCCGGCAGATCTTGCGGTCTTCCAGCTCCGGGTGCCGTTCTGGATGCATGGAGTTCAGTAGGGCAACTGCGCGTCTACTCGTTTCTTCGTTGAACCCAGGGTTGTCGATCCGGTGGCTCATTTCCTGTGCCGTGGTCGCCAACTGATCCCAACTCGCGAGTTCGGCATCGTTCCAGTTGAGAATCACAGCCTTATTAGAAGGCCAGGTGAAATCGAACGCCATCAGCCTGTGACTTCTCGTTCAATGTCTTTCAAGGTATCGGAGTCAGCCCGGACGATCGTGAATCGGATGTCAATACGTCGGTTCGCGGCTGCGTCCTGTTCCGTGGACTGATCAATGCGCATCGGGCGAGTTTCGCCATACCCCGAGACGGAGAACAAAGGTTGACCATCTGGACCTTGCATCTTCGCAAGTTGGTTTTTCTCAGGGAGGTCGTCTTCCCAAAGATTCCATAGCGAGATTGCCCGAAAAGTCGACAGTCCCCAATTGCCAGTGCCTTCGAGACCCTCGAAGTTGGCGTTGTCGGTGTGTCCTTCGACGAAGACGGTATCAAGGAATTTGGAGCCGTTGTGCTTTTCGATGGCCTCAGCAACGACTGTGCCGATCGCCAGCGACGTGGGCCTGTACTGCCTCTTGATTTCGTAGGAACCCCTGTCGAACCCCAACAGTTCATTCGGGATACTGATGACCGATCCATTCTGGGCGACTATGACTTCGATTCCCTGTGACTCCAACTCGTCTTTTATCTCGAGGAGCATGTCCTTTCGAGTCGACTCCGCTTTGCTCATAGTGTCGATCTGTTCGCTCAAGTCGTCGGTCTGAGCTTTGAAGTCTTGTTGCGCTTGCAAGAGCTGGATTGCGAGGACAACGACAACGAGGATGAAGACGAAGAGAACCCCGGTCAGAACGTCCGTGAACGACGACCAGTAGTTGGTTTCTTTTGATTCGCTAGCTGAGTACTGCCTTGCGCGCGAAAGCACGATTCTTGCTCACCCCCTCAAGCTCGTCGACGACACCTTCAAGTGATTTGGCGATATCCAGCATGCTGGATGCATATTGAGTACTATGCTTGTTCCACACTTCCAAACGCTCGTCCGTCTGTGAACTCACGGCTTCGGCATACGCGGCCAGCCAGTCGGACATCTTCTTCGCGGTCTGCTCGATGCTGTCGGTGAGGCTAGTTTTCGCACCGTCCAGTGATTCGCCTAAACCAAGCAGAAACTCAGTTTGGTGTTCGCGCATTTCTTGGAATGAGACCTTCGCTTCGTTAGCCGCGGCCGCAAGCTTCTCCCCAGCCATGTTGGAATTGCTTGTCACCTGGTTGATAGCAGTCGAATGCTGCTCGAGGGATCGTAAGGACTGCGCTTGTTGTTGGCTCACTGTCTGGATGCTTGCGATTGCGTCCGACAGCTTGGACGTCACTGCCTGCGTGGTCGCGGTAAAACGGCTCATCGCAGTTGAGGGTGTAGTCGGGGTCTGAATCCGCCGGCCTCGAGTAGAGATCGGGCGATGTAGTGGGTGAGG
>NZ_SJXG01000033.1:0-52857 GCF_012027885.1 Brevibacterium sp. LS14 | reverse complement strand
TGTCCTGCGCCTTAAATTCGGTCTGTAAGTTGTAGGATTGGAGTATGGCGCGAACTGGACGACCCAAGGCCGAACTGATCCTGACGGATGAGGAGCGGGAGCAGCTTGAGCGCTGGACTCGGCGTCGTAAGTCGTCTCAGGCGCTCGCGTTGCGCTCGCGGATCGTGTTGGCGTGTGGGGATGGCATGTCGAACAAGGACGTGGCCGCGTTGGTGGGTTGCTCGGATCCCACGGTGACGAAGTGGCGCTCTCGGTTCGTGGAGGCCCGTCTGGACGGTCTCGTTGATGATCCTCGCCCGGGGCGCCCGGCGACGATCACTGCGGAGCAGGTCGAGGATGTCGTGGTCGCGACGCTGGAGTCGACGCCCGCGAACGCGACGCATTGGTCGCGGGCGAAGATGGCCGAGCGCACCGGACTGTCGAAGTCCACGATCGGACGGGTATGGAAGGCGTTCGGTTTGAGACCTCACCAGGCGGACGGATTCAAGCTCTCTAACGACCCGCTGTTCGTGGAGAAGGTCTACGACATCGTCGGCCTCTACCTCGACCCGCCCGAATCCGCCGTCGTTCTTTCGGTGGATGAAAAATCTCAAGTGCAGGCGCTGTCGCGGTCACAGCCCGCGTTCCCGATGATGCCGGGCATGCCCGAAAAGCGCACGCACGACTACTTCCGACACGGCACGACGAGCCTGTTCGCGGCGATGAATGTCGCTGACGGCACGGTGATCGCGTCCACCCATCGCCGACACCGTGCGGTGGAGTTCAAGAAGTTTCTGCAGAAAATCGATCAGAACGTGCCCGAGCATCTGGATGTGCATGTTGTCTGCGACAACTACGGCACACACAAGCACCCGGCCGTGACAGCGTGGGTCGAAAAGCACCCCCGGTTCCACATGCACTTCACGCCGACGTACTCATCGTGGATCAATCAAGTCGAGCGGCTCTTCGCCGAAGTCACCCGCGAACTCCTCCAACGCTCAGATCACCGCAGCGTGCAAGCACTGGAGAAAGACCTCCGCGGCTGGATCAAAGCATGGAACGAGAACCCGAAACCCTTCATCTGGACCAAGACCGCCGACGAGATTCTCACCTCCATCGGACGACTTCTACAACGAATCAACGGCGCGGGACACTAGCGACTGAGTGGAATCGCTACGGCAGATCGTACATCCACATGGTTCCACATGGTATGAGCAACTGAAGACAGAATCACACGCACTGGCGCACGGGCGATTTTCAGCCGAACGATGTCGCTGGCGGAGGGAGAAAATGCTTGTCGTCTGCCGACTACTTGACCGGTTTAGTCAACCGAGGGATCGACTCTGTGGGCGCCCGCCGACGAGAATGAGCCGTGGATGTCGGAACTTTTGGGGTGTGATTGGGCCTTGGTTCCACGTGAAACGGAAGCCTCGTCCCTCCATACCCATCTCCGCCTCATAAGTGGCTGCGTCCGCCATGAGCTGACCGGCGGAAACGGTGTTCGTGTGGTGGTAAAACGGAAGGTTTGGGTGGTGGCGGCATAGGAATCTGAGTAGGCGTATCGGCGCGGCCCGTGAAGCGGGTCTATGCAAGGGAAGTCATCGTCGGCATAATGGACGACCGCCGGTTGTTTGCCGTCGGGTATCACGCACAGCGCCTATGACCCGGGGCAATTATGACATGGGGCCGATTCTGCGCTCTGCTTGACCGATATCTGATCGGAGACGGTCGATGACCTCGAGGGCCGGGCCCAGCACCAGTACTCGGCCAACGGGGCGAATCAGAATCGGGATCTTGTCGATTCGTGGATCACACGAACGGGAAGCGAATGGATGAACGCCGAACCGATCAGCGATCCTCAGCCGTAGGCCTTGATCTCGGCGAGGCTGAGGGTACCGGTCTCGGGATCCGAGTCCTCTCTGACGTAGAGACGCTGCAGCGCTGCAGCGATGCCATCCGCGATGGCGTCGCGGACCGCAGGGTCTTCGAGGTTGCGTCGATCGCCTTCGTTCGTGAGGTACCCGGTGACCACGTGGACCTTGGGTGTGCGGAGGCGCTTGAGTGACGACCACGTGCGAGCGTGGGATCGGCAGTCCTGCATTCCCGTACGCGCGGTGATCTCACTCTGGATGAGGCCCGCGAGACGGGCCCCTACCGGTGAGTTGATGTCCGGATGTTCCTCGTGCCCGAAATAGAACGTCGCGAGACCGTTCGCGCCGGGCGACCGACTGACGTCGGCGGTGACGGTGACGACGGCCGATGCGCCCAGCTGATCGGCCGCATTGATCTCGGCAGCATCGCCGTCGAGGAGGACGGCACCAGCGCCGACGGCCTCCAGGCGCCCTGCCAAGCGACGTGCTACATCTGTAGTGACTTCCCTCTCGAGCCTGCTCTGCTCCTCGTTCATCGGCAGGGTGACGAAGTCCGCGATCGTCGTCGCCGCTTCGATGACGAAAGTGCGTCCGGCGAGCGATGTTCCCGACGCCGCGACTCGAGCGTGCTCCTCGAGGGCGAAGAGGTTGCCCGTGCTCTGCTTGCGATCGACCGCAGAGAGTCCACGCAGCGTCTGCGGTCCTGCGACGCCGTCGACCTTGGTTCCGAGACCACGTTGCAGCTCCTTGACCGCCGCTTCGGTGGTGGCACCGTATTCGGCGTCGATTCGGCCGGCGTAGAACCCCAATCCCGACAAGGTGCGCTGCAACGAGAGCACATCATCCCCTGTGAGGACCTTGACGGGGTCAAAGCGGAGCACACGGTCCCCGAGCTGGTACCGGGCCCGTTCGAGCTCTGCGAACGTCTCAGTGCCGAGCACACCGTCGCAGAGGATTCCCCTGGTCTGCTGGAACTGCCGGACGGCGAGCTCGAAGGGACGATCGAAGTCCTGGGTGTGGGCATCGCCGACAGTGAGACCGAGACGCGCCATCTGCGATTTGATCGCAGGGAGGACCTCTGAGGTGTCCCCGTTCCTGAACTGGGGGCGTCCGTGGTGATTCAATGTCGTGCCAATCTGCTTCTCTGGGGTGTGTTTCCGAGGGGAATACGCCGAAGGCGCCTGTTGATATTACAACAGGCGCCTTGGAACTTGATCAGATGAACTCTGCGAGCTCTTCCTCCAGCGCCGGCTTGGGACGGGCACCGATGATCGTTTTGGCGACCTCGCCGTCCTTGAAGACGTAGAGTGCCGGGATCGAGGTGATCCCGTACTTGCTCGCGGTCTCGAGGTTGTCGTCGGTGTTGACCTTGACGACGGTGAGCTTGTCGGAGTTCTCGTCGGCGATCTGGTCGACGATGGGGCTGACCATGCGGCACGGGCCGCACCACGGGGCCCAGAAGTCGACGAGGACGGGCTTATCGGACTTGAGGACGGTCTCATCGAACGTGGCATCAGTGACTTCGGTCGTCATGAGCTCCCTTTCTGCTGGCGGTGGTCTGTCTCTACCGAGAACAGCGTGTGCGGGGGTTTCATTCCCCCAGGGCGCAGGCAGACTCCGGAGCCTGGTGCACCCGCCTCCGTCAGGCGTTCATGACCTCGACGGAGGCTTCGTGGTCGCCGTCGGCTTCGAGCTGCTCTGAGGCCTCGAGATCGGCGAGGTAGTTCTCCGCGTCGAGGGCGGCCGCACAGCCGGACCCGGCTGCGGTGATCGCCTGACGGTACACGGAGTCGATGACGTCGCCGGCGGCGAAGACGCCTTCGACGGCGGTCTTCGACGAGCGGCCTTCCACCTCGAGGTAGCCGTCGGCGCGCAGGGGCAGCTGCTCGGCGAAGAGGCTCGTGCGCGGGTCGGACCCGATCGCGACGAACAGACCGGTGACCGGAAGTTCGGAGGTCTCTCCCGTGACGGTGTTGCGGACCGTCAGCCCGGTGAGAGCCTCGTCTCCATGGATCTCCGCCACCTCGGTGTCGAGGAGGAACTCGAGCTTCTCATCGGCGCGCGCACGATCCTGCATGGCCTGGGAGGCACGGAGCTCCTGCCTGCGATGGATGAGCGTGACCTTCGACGCGAAGCGAGTGAGGAACGTCGCCTCCTCGAGGGCGGAGTCGCCGCCCCCGACGACGGCGATGTGCTGGTCGCGGAAGAAGAAGCCGTCGCAGGTCGCGCACCAGCTCACCCCGTGGCCGGAGAGCTTCTTCTCGTTCGGCAGTCCGAGCTCGCGGTAGGCGGAGCCGGTGGCGAGGATGACGGCCTTGGCGGTGTAGCGCGCGCCGAGGGCGGTTTCGATCTGATGGGCTCCGGGGTTGAGCTTGAGCGTCTCGACGTCGTCGTAGACGACCTCGGCTCCGAAGCGTTCGGCCTGCTCGCGCATGGCCTCCATGAGCTCGGGACCTTGGATCCCCGCGGGGAACCCGGGGTAGTTCTCGACGTCGGTGGTGTTCATGAGCTCACCGCCGGCGGTCACGGATCCCGCGATGACCACAGGTGACAGGTTGGCTCGGGCGGCGTAGACGGCGGCCGTGTATCCGGCCGGACCGGACCCGATGATCACCAGTTGTGTGTCAGTCATGTTGTGCGTTCCCTGTCGTAGTCTCGTGCGCCGTGCTGACGCTGGATTCCTAGCCTAGTGGTAACGGCAGCCCGACGGCGACTATTCCGCAGGCAGCGGTCGCCTGCGGCCGTCGTCCGGGCACCCCCGCCGAGGTGGTCCACCGGCTGACGTGGCCGACCGCGACCGCTCAGGCGAGGTCGACGGTGCTGATGGTGGCTCGGTACCCGCCGTCATCCTTGGGCAGCTGGGTGATCCACAGGATGAGAGAATCGGTCTCCACGCCCTCATCGAGCTTGACGGTCACCCCGTCGTCGCCCTTTTCGAACTCGCCCTCGCCGACCTTCTTCGCCGAGGTGGGATCGGAGCCGTTGAGGATCTCGAACTTTCCCCCGGAAGTCGAGGACTTCACGGTGACCTCATTGACGGTCGCCGACTTCTCGAGCTCGAAGAGCAGGCCGACCCCGGACTTGAGGTTGCCGAACTTCGCCGAGTTGTAGCGATCCGTCCGCCACGACCCCTTCTCGCCGGAGACGACGTCGCCGGCGCGGTCGTCGTTCTCCTTGTCGTCGCCCTCGGGATCGAGTGCGGAGACCTCGGCGATCTTCGGGGGCTCGGCCTTCGGTTCCTCCTCGGCCGGACTGTCTTCCGCGGGTTCGCTCGGAGCCGCAGTCTCGGGTGTCGCCGTCGGCTCGTCCTGTCCCGAATTGAGATTGACGACGATGATGCCGATGATCACTGCGGCGACGACGAGGAGACCGAGGACGAGGAGGGCGAAGGGCTTCCGCGTTCGGGCTCGGGTCTCCCGCGGGTCCTCCCCGGGGGCGGACGCCAGGCTGCTCGCCGAGGCGGCCCCACCGTTCCCGTGCCCGGACCCTCCGGTGGGTGCTGAGCTCGTCGGTGCGGTGTTCCCGGGTCCACCGGCTCCCGCCGCTGCCGCGCCCACGCCGGCCGCCGCGGTCCCGGCGGCCGCGGTCCCGCTTTCGCCCTGGTCGACGGTCTCCGGGGAGAGCCTGCGCACCTGCTTCGGCGGGGCCGCTGCTTCGGCTTCCTCGCGCCGCGCGGCAGCCGAGGCATCGAGGGCGGCGAGGCGGCGCCTGGCCTCCTCCTCCTTCGCGCGGGCGATGCGGCGCTCGCGTTCGTATTCGCGCAGCTGGTGCTCGCGCTGCTGCTCCGAGGTCTCGAACATCCCGCCGAGGAACCACGAACCGTCGTCTTCGTCGTCGATGATCACGCGGGTGTCGTTGTCGTCGTCCTCCTCGTCGACGGCGACGATGTCCATCGCCTGCGTGTCAGGGTCGGGTTCATCGCGGTTGAGGATCGGGGTCGTGAGATTCTCGTCGTACTCATGCGCGGAGTAGCCGGAGTACTCCGAGTACGTCTGCTCGGGGGACCACTCGTCCCAGTCCTTCGCGGCGTTGTCGATCTGCTCCGCGCCGATCGGGAAGCTCGAGGCCTGTCGCATCTGCATGCGCTCCGCGTAGCGACCGGTCGTGCGTCCGACGACACCGGCAGCCAGGCCACGGGTCCCAGGACGGGTGATGCCGATGCGCACCAGAGCCGCCTTGACCTGGTCGTCGCTGGCCTGCGATGTCGACCCGCCGAGCGGCGCCGGACCCGGACTCGGCAGCTTCGTCGCCTCGTCGAAGCTCGACGGGGACTCGTCGAAGAGCTTGTCGTTCTCGGCTGCGGGCGTGCGGTTGACGTAGCGCAGCAGCTCGGCGTCCCATTCGTCGAGGAATCCGAGCACCTCGGCGACGGACCCGGGACCGGGATCGGCGCCTGTGAGCACACCGCTGACGAAGTCGTCGAGTTCGGCGGGGATCTCCGGGTTGAGTGACTTCGCCCGCGCGATCCGCGAGTTCTCGCGGGGCGCTGCGGGGATGCCGTCCTTGCCCTCTTCGCCCGGCCAGTATCCGGTGACCGCTGCGTAGAAGAGGCGGACGAGGTCGAGGGCGTCCTGCCGGGAGGCTGCCGTGGGCGTGTAGTCGTCGGGGTCGATGACGCCGTTGCCGAGCGCGAGCGCGGCATCGATGCCGATTCCCGAGAGAAGGATCCCGCCGTTCGCGTTGATGCCGACGACGCTCGGGCGGAGGAACATGTGGAAGAGACCTCGCCTCGCCGAGGTGACGAGGACCGTGCCGACCTCCCCGATGAGCGCGCGGGCGGCGTCGATGGGAAGCGGCGTCTTCGGGAGGATGGAGCCGAGCGGGGTGACGGCGATGCGCGTCGAGACGACGTAGTCGAGCCCGTTCGAGTTCCCGACGTCGAGCGTCGGGGCGATCCGCGGGTCGCCGAGGATCGATACCCGGCGTGCGGCTTCGAGGACGTCGGAGCCGCCTGAGGCGTCGGCGACGTGGATGAGGACCGGTTCGTCGAGGATCGCGTCGAGGGCGGTGCACACCGCACCGACCTCGGGCCTGTCCTCCAACCACGGGCGGTCAACCGTTGATACGACATAGCGACCGGCAACGACCATGCCGGGTTCGATATCGATCAGGGGGATCACCTCCGGGGCGGCGGGACGGACGAGGACTGACTATCTCCTAAGTTTTCCAGCTGCGAGGCCAATAATCGAATGCAACTCTCGGACTCGGAGCAGAAAGCAGGCTCCGACGTAGACGATGAGCATGACCGTGCCGACTCCCGCGGTGGCGACGAAGGCCTGCCATCGCCCGGAGAGTGCGAAGTCCGGGAAGAAGAGGAGGAGCCCGTAGCCGGCGAGTCCCGCAGCGAGCGCGGCGAGGAGGAACTTCACATGCGCCTTCGCAATCGTGCGGACGTCGATGTCGCCGAGGCGTTTGGAGAGGATTGCGAATGAGAGGATCATCGCGAAGAGGTAGCCGAGGCTCATGACGAGGCCGATGATCGCCACCGTCACGGACTTCGGGAAGATCGACGCCGAGAGGACGGCGAGGGACTGGAAGACGATCTGCGGCAGCTGGATGAAGAACGGCGTGCGCGCGTCCTCGTACGCGTAGAACACGCGCTGGGCGAGGTAGTTCGCGCTGAACGGGATGAGCCCGAAGACCATCGTGATGATGACGAGCCCGACGGCCATCGCCTGTTCCCGCCCGGCCCCGGCGATGATCATCGCCACCGGAGAGGCGAGGACGACGAGGGCGGCCACGGCGAAGGAGTTGACGAGCCCGACCATGCGCACGCCCATCGAGAAGTCGGACTTCACCGCCTCGGTGTCGTGCTCGGCGGCGTTCCTGCTCAGTGAGGTGAAGAGGGCGGTGGCGAGCGAGACCGCGATGAGGGAGTGCGGCAGCATGAAGACGAGGTAGGCGTTCGTGTACGCCGCGTTCGAGGCGTTCCCCTCGCCGGGCACCGAGGCGCCGGCGGCGACGCGGGAGATGATGAGGAAGCCGAGCTGGCCGATGAGCATCGCCGCGAACGTCCAGAAGGCGACCTTGCCGGCCGTGCCGAGGCCGACGCCGCGGAAGCCGAAGGTCGGCCGGTACCTGAAGCCGATCCGCTTGAGCGGCCAGATGAGGATGAGCGCCTGGGCTGCGACGCCGAGGGTGGCCGACCCGCCCATGAGCGCGATCTTCTCGGGCGTCCACGTGTCGAGCGTGTGCGGTGAGGCGGTGTTCGTGCCGAAGACGACGATGAAGACGAGGAGTCCGGCGATCGCGACGATGTTGTTGAGCACCGGCGCCCACATGTAGGGACCGAACGACGACTTCGCGTTGAGGACCTGGCCGAGCAGCGTGTAGAGGCCGTAGAAGAAGAGCTGCGGCAGACACCAGTATGCGAACGCCGTGGCCAGCGCCATCTGCTCAGGACTCCACCCCGAGGAGTAGAGCCACACGAGGATCGGGGCGGCGAGCGTCGCGACGACGCTGACGATCGCGAGCAGGAGGAAGGAGAGCGTGAGGAGGCGGTTCGTGTAGTCGCGTCCGCCGTCCTCGCGCTTCGTCGCGCGCACGAGCTGGGGAACGAGCACGGCGTTGACGACGCCGCCGGCGAGCAGCATGTAGAGGGTGTTCGGGACCTTGTTCGCGACGTCGAAGGCGTCGGCCTGGACGGCGGTGATGCCGATCGCGGTGGCGAGCAGGGAGGCCTTGACGAGGCCGAGGATGCGCGAGGTCAGGGTGCCGGCGGTCATGATCGCCGAGGATCGCGCCAGGCTCGAGAAGTTCGCCACGTCCTACCTCTTCTCCGGTTCGTCGTTCTTCGCGCGGGCGACCGCCGCCGCCAGCTGCTGTTCGGGGATCTTCCGCCGTCCGCGGGACACGGACTTGACCAAGCCGATCACGAACACGGCCGCGAGCGCCAATCCGACGACCGCGGTGCCGATGTTCTCCCAGTCCGCGCGGACCCGCACGAGCAGTGAGGCGTCCCTGGGCAGGACGACGCCGTCGGCGGTGACCATCTCGATGGTCGTGGGCACGTCGGCGTTCGCGAGCCCCTCGACGGGGACGTCGACGCGCATCGTCTCTGCGGGTGGGACGGCGACGGTCTCCGTGGTCTGGGCCCGCAGCTGCGGGGTCTGCGGTTTCATCTGCAGCCTGAGCGTCGCCTCGGCGTTGGTGTCGTTGACGATCGTCACCGGGATCGTCGTCTTCTCCCCGGTGACGAGGAGCACCGAGGAGCCCTTCTCGAGGTAGAGGCCGTCCATCTGCGCCCGGCTCGTCTGCTGCGCCTTCGCCAGGCACGTCGACGAATCCCCGCCGAGGGTCCACGCGACCGAGGTGCACGCGAGCAGGGACCGGTCGAGGCGCGTGTTCGCGGCCTCAGGATCGGAGAACGCGCTGTTGAACTTCGACTCCGTGGTCCGGACCTCGGCGATCCCCTCGAGCGTGCTCGTGGCGATCCGCTCGGGATCCGTCGCCTTCTGGAGCAGGCCCCGCGGTTCGGGATCGCTCTCGAGCAGGGCATCGAGACCGGCCGCTTCGATCCAGGGGGTTCCGGTCACGGTCTTCACTGTCGACTCCCACCCCGCCGAGGCGGTCGTGCGCGGCAGAGGCACGAGCAGGTGCCGTGACCGGTTGGGCGCCTCTGACTGGATCGCCGCGGTCGTGGCGACGAGTTCGCTCATCGCCGCCGGCGGTGCCTCGGCGTTGATGACGTCGGCGCTCAGCCGGGTCAGGGCCGAGTCGGAGATGAGCGTCTCGACGGCCGACTGCCCGTCTGAGGTCGTCCGGGTCACCGAATGCGCGTCCTCGCGGATGCCTGAGGTGGGAGGCTGCTGGACGTCATCGAGGATGACCGTCGAATTCCCCGCCTTCTGCAGGGCGCGGAGGTCCGCACGGTCCGCGGTGCCGGCGATCGGCCACGCGATGTCCGTGCGGGCATTCGGAAGGACATCCTTGACGATGCTCTTCTCCTTCTCCGCGAAGGCACCGAGGTCGTCGAGCTCCTCGCCGGTGAGCGAGTTCTGATCGGGATCGCCGAAGGGCAGGGCGAGCACCGTGCGGGTCTCTGCGGTCGCGAGGAACTCGCGGTACCACGCGTCGAGGCGCTTGCGCTGCTCCTCCCGCTCGTCGGGGCCTTCGGCGGCTGCGGTCTCACCAGGGCTCGGCGGCGGGGAGGGCGCACCGGTCTCCTCTTCCTCGCCGTCCTCGGCGGGGGGTTCTGCCACGGCGGCCTCGAACGAGGCGACGACCCTGGGGTCGAGGGCGATGGCCACCTTGGGGTCCTCGAACGCCCGGGCGGCGTTCGTCAGCGCTCCGTCCTCGGCGATCGCGGCATCGAGCTCGTCGGGGCCGATGAGGCCGTCGGTGGTGTAGCCGGGCAGGGTGACCGGGGCGAGGAAGCTGATCGCTGTGCGATCGAACTTCGGGTTCGGATACCACGTCGTGAAGCCCACTCCGGTGGCCAGCGCCCCGGAGGCGTCGCGGATCTGCACGCTCAGTCCACGGGACCCCCACGAGGAGTTCGGGGAGGACGCGCGCAGACCGAGCTGGTCGGCGGGCACCGTGATCGTGAACTCGCCCGTGGACCCCGGGGCGAGTTCCTTGGCGAAGGTCGCATCCACCGAGGTGACCGGATCGGCATCGTCACCGCCCTGCTTCTCGGCCTGCTTCCTCGCCTCCGGCCCGTCGCTGTTGAGATCGGCGACGACCCGGTGCCGGGACTGATCGGTCTTCCACGCTTCGATGCGGTATTCGGAGTCGAGGGTGCGCAGCGACATGCCGAGGCGCAGCTGCGGATCGACGATCGCCGTGTCCGTCGAGTTCGTCACCGTTCCGCGCACGGTCAGGGTGCCCTTGTCGTCGAGCCACGGAGTGATCTCATCGAGTCGCATCGACACGCCGGTGCCGGATCTCCCGCCGTCGGCGTCGCCGCCGTCGGCCGCGCCGCTCGCATTCTCGCCGCTCTGGCCGCCGGAAGCCGCCGCGGCCAGGGGGAGGGCGAAGACCGACCCTGCCAGCAGCAGGGTCGCAGTCAGCAGCGCGAAGAGGACGCGCGCGGGGGTGAAGCTGTTCACTGTTCCATTTCGTTCGTCATGCGGCACACAGGCACACCGCCCTCACATCTCCCACTCACGGACCATGGGACGGGCAGCGGCGACGATACGGCGTTCGTTGGCGAACGACAATCGCGTCCGCAGCTCGTCGAAGGGCACCCAGGCGGCGTCGACGGCCTCCTGGTCGGGATCGTTGTCGACCGTGAGCGTGCCGGACCTCGCGCGGAGCAGGAAGTGGTGGACGAGTTTGTGGATGCGGATCCCGGTCACCGTGAACCAGTAGTCGACGGTACCGAGCGGGCAGATGACCTGGCCGAGGATCCCGGTCTCCTCCTCGACCTCACGGCGGGCCGCCTCGGCGGCGGTCTCCTCCCCTTCGAGATGCCCTTTGGGCAGGCACCACTCGAGACGCCCTGCGCGGTTGAGTCGGGCGATGACGGCCACACTGAGATCCTGACTGGAGAAGTCGACGACGATGCCCCCGGCGGATGTCTCCTCGACCGTGGTGCGTCGGGATGCCCGCGGTCCCGGTTTGGGCATCGGTGTGGTCATTCTCCTACCTTAATGGGCGATTCTTGGAAGTCCCGCTTGACGCGCTCCCGGTAGGCTGGAGGTTGCTCGATCGCCGTGCCCGCAGGCCGGCTTACCCCAAGAGTCAGGAGTTCGGTGGACCCGCAGAGCGCGCATGTGCGGCTGTACGACAAGCTCGATGAGCTCGACGACATCCTCGGTCCGCTCGGCAGTCGATTCGCCGAGGCGGGATTCGAGCTCGCCCTCGTCGGCGGCTCGGTGCGCGACGCGCTCATGGGACGGCCGATGCCCGACCTCGACTTCACCACCGACGCCCGCCCCGACGACATCCTCGCCCTCATCGTCGACTGGGCCGATGCCCATTGGGACATCGGCCGGGAGTTCGGCACGATCGGAGCGATGAAGTCCGGGGTGCAGATCGAGATCACGACCTACCGCGCCGAGGCGTACGAGCCCGATTCGCGCAAGCCCGTCGTCCGCTTCGGCACCGACCTCGACGCCGACCTCGTCCGCCGCGACTTCACGATCGGGGCGATGGCCGTGCGCCTGCCCCAGAAGACCTTCGTCGACCCCTACCAGGGCTTCGACGACCTCATGGCCGGCCGGATCCGGACACCCGGAACCCCGGCGGACTCGTTCTCCGACGATCCGCTGCGGATGATGCGCGCCGCGCGCTTCACCTCACAGCTCGGACTCGACGTCGATCCCGGTGTCGAGGCGGCGATGACGGAGATGGCCGACCGGATCGCCATCGTCTCCGCCGAACGCATCCAGGTCGAACTCGTCAAGCTCATCACCGGCGTCGATCCCGCCGCCGGGATCGACCTGCTCGTGCGCACCGGGATCGCCGACCATGTCCTGCCCGAGGTGGCGGGGCTGCGGCTCGAGACCGACGAGCACCACCGGCACAAGGACGTCTACCAGCACAGTCTCACCGTGCTCCGGCAGGCCGTCGACCTTGAGGCCGCCTATGCCGCGAGGCAGCGGGAGGCCGGAGTCGAGGCCGCCGACCCACAGCACCTGCCCGAACCCGACTTCGTCGTCCGCTTCGCCGCCCTCATGCACGATGTGGGGAAGCCCGCGACGAGGAACTTCCTCCCTGGCGGTGCCGTGACCTTCTACCACCACGATGTCGTCGGCGCGAAGCTCACGGCGAAGCGGATGAAGGCCCTGCGTTTCGACAAGGACACGACGAAAGCCGTCTGCCGCCTCGTCGAACTCCATCTGCGCTTCTACGGCTACGGGGATGCGGGGTGGACGGACGCTGCCGTGCGCCGCTACGTCACCGATGCCGGAGCTCTGCTCACCCGCCTCCACATCCTCACCCGTGCCGATGTCACGACGCGGAACCGGAAGAAGGCCGACCGGCTCGCGTTCGCCTACGACGATCTCGAGTCGAGGATCACCGCGCTCGCCGAGCAGGAGGAGCTCGCGGCGATCCGGCCCGACCTCGACGGTCGGCGGATCATGGAGATCCTCGGCATCGAACCCTCTCCGCTCGTCGGGCGGGCCTACAAGCACCTCCTCGAGATGCGCCTCGAGCACGGACCGCTCGGCGAGGAGCGGGCCGAGGAGATGCTGCGGGCCTGGTGGGCGGAGAACGCCCCGAAGGAGTGACACCGCCCCCCGCCTCTACGGGGGCGGCCGCCGCCTGGTAACTTCGGAGTCGTGAGAATGTGTGCGCCGTCACAGGCGACGCGCGAGCAGCGACCACGAGGAGACCGCAATGACTGTGACTGACGAGTTCCGGGCGGCCAGGGACCGGCTCATCGAGCTCCGCAGCGACTACGACGCTGCCCGTGAGAACTTCGAGTGGCCGCGCTTCTCGCACTTCAACTTCGGCATCGACTGGTTCGACCGGATCGCCGAGGACAACGACGATCCTGCGCTGTGGATCGTCGAACAGGACGGGTCGGAGGGCAAGTGGAGCTTCGCCGAGCTCGCCGCACGTTCGAACCAGGTCGCGAACTTCCTCCGCCGCTCCGGCGTCCAGCGCGGCGACCACGTCATGGTCATGCTCGGCAATCAGGTCGAGCTGTGGGAGACGATGCTCGCGGGCATCAAGCTCGGCGCCGTGCTCCTGCCGACGACGACGCAGCTCGGCCCCATCGATCTGAGCGACCGCGTGGAGAGGGGCCGGGCCCAGTTCGTCGTCGCCGGTCCTGAGGACGCTGCGAAGTTCGACGACGTCGACGCCGAGGTCGTCCGCATCGTCGTCGGCGGAGAGCCGACCCGCCAGCAGGACTATGCCTACGCCGAGGCCGAGGAGGAGCGCACCGAGTTCGAACCGCAGGGCCGTTCCCGCGCCGACGACCTGCTCCTGCTCTACTTCACCTCGGGCACGACGTCGAAGGCGAAGATGGTCGCCCACACCCATGTCTCCTACCCCGTCGGACATCTCTCGACGATGTACTGGATGGGGCTGACCCCCGGCGACGTCCACCTCAACGTCGCCTCGCCCGGATGGGCGAAGCACGCCTGGTCGAACATCTTCACCCCGTGGATCGCCGAATCGTGCGTGTTCCTCTTTAACTACTCGAAGTTCGACGCCGGCGCGCTCATGGAGACGATGGATCGGGCCGGGGTGACGAGCTTCTGCGCGCCTCCCACGGTCTGGCGGATGCTCATCCAGGCCGACCTCGGCCAGCTGCAGACCCCGCCGACGAAGGCCCTCGGGGCGGGTGAGCCGCTCAACCCCGAGGTCATCGACCGGGTCAAGAGCGAATGGGGTGTGCTCATCCGCGACGGATACGGACAGACGGAGACGACCCTGCAGATCGGCAACTCCCCGGACCAGCCGCTCAAGTACGGGTCGATGGGCAAGGTGCTCCCCGGCTACGAGGTCGTCCTCATCGACCCGGCCACCGGGGAAGAGGGTGACGAGGGCGAGATCTGCCTCCGCCTCGACCCGACTCCGCTCGGCCTGACCACCGGGTACTGGAACAACCCCGAGAAGACCTCTGAGGCCTTCGAGGGCGGCGTCTACCACACCGGCGACGTTGCGCAGCGTGATGAGGAGGGCTACATCACCTACGTCGGGCGGGCCGACGACGTGTTCAAGGCCAGCGACTACCGGCTCTCCCCGTTCGAACTCGAGAGCGTGCTCATCGAGCACGAGGCCGTCGCCGAGGCGGCCGTGGTCCCCTCCCCGGATCCGGTCCGTCTCGCCGTCCCCAAGGCCTATGTCGTCGTCGGCAGCGGGTTCGAGCCCGATGCCGAGACCGCGCGCTCGATCCTCGCGTACTGCCGGGAGAACCTCGCCCCCTACAAGCGGATCCGCCGACTCGAGTTCGCCGAGCTGCCGAAGACGATCTCGGGCAAGATCCGTCGCGTCGAACTCCGCGCGAGAGAGGATCAGCTCCACCCCTTCAGCGGCGAACCCGCTGTCGAGGGGACCGAGTACGCGGACACCGACTTCGACCTCAAGGGCTGAGTCGGGCGGCTGCACGACAGGGGATGCGGACGGGAGGTCGGCCTCGCGGCCGAGGCGATTTCAGTGCCTGTGACAAGGGAGAATGTGAGCAAACACGCACTCTGAGTGTTTGCTTTACGTGAAGAGATGTAAAATTGCTGGTGAACGGGTTGCCGTAGGCGCGCCGTTCTCACAGCGGGTGATGCTCAGCAGCCACATGGCGCGGCGGAACCGCATTTTTCACGGTGTTCCAATGAACGCGTGCGACACTGAAATCCATTTGTGACCTTTTCGAACCTCGTCGCCATCGCAGTGCGGGACGTGGAGAAGACCTGGAGGACCTTGGGTGGCTAAGGCAGAGAAAGCAGCCGGAACCAGAGGCAGGAAGACGAAGAATCTGCTCAACTATCCGCGTGCCGGAGTGAGCGGGTGGACGCGCTTCCTGCCCAGTCTGCGCATCCTCGTCGTCGGCGGACTCAGTGCGATCATCCTCGCGTGCATCGCGTTCGCAATCGGCTACGCGACGACCGAGGTCCCCGAACCCAACCTCGAGGCGACCGGGCAGACGTCGACGATCTACTACAACGACGGCAAGACCCCGATCGGCCACTACAAGATCGAGGACCGGAGGTCTGTCGACATCGGTGAGATCTCCGAGCCGATGCAGAAGGCCGCGATCGCTGCCGAGGACACGTCGTTCTACGAGAACCGCGGCATCTCGATCAAGGGCCTCTCCCGCGCTGTGGTCGGCGTCGTGACCAACCAGTACGCCGGCGGCGGGTCGACGATCACCCAGCAGTACGTGAAGAACTTCTACCTGACGAACGAGCATTCGCTCGACCGCAAGGTCAAGGAGATGTTCATCGCGCTCAAGATCGACCAGCAGCAGAGCAAGGACGAGATCCTCGCGAACTACCTCAACACGATCTACCTCGGACGCCGCTCCTACGGTGTCGAGGTCGCAGCGCAGAACTACTTCGGCAAGTCCGCGAAGGACCTCGATCTCGCCGAATCGGCGCTCCTCGCCGCGATGATCCAGCGCCCCGGTGCCGCCGATCCGGCGGAGAACCCGGAGATGTACCAGGATCGCTTCGACTACGTCATCAAGTCGATGGTCGACGAGGGCTTCATCACCCAGGAGCAGGCCGACCAGGTCGAGATGCCCGAGGTCAAGGCGCAGAGCAAGGAGGACTCGCTCAGCGGTCAGAAGGGCTACATGTGGGAGTACGTCCGCAAGGAGGCCATGGCGAAGCTCGGGATCGACGAGTCGCAGCTCGACCGCGGCGGCTACAACATCGTCACGACCTTCGACGCGAAGCGGATGAAGGAAGCCGAGCAGGCGATCAACGACCTGCCGAAGGACAAGCCGAAGGGCCTGCAGGCGGGCCTCGTCTCGATCGATCCGAAGACCGGCGGCATCGAAGCCTTCTACGGCGGCAAGAACTACCTCGATCAGGCGTTCAACGCCTCGACGCAGGGACACGCTCAGGCGGGTTCGACGTTCAAGCCCTTCGCCCTCGTCGCCGGCTTCGAGAACGGCGTGCGCCTGACCGATCGGTACCCGGGAAGCCCGACGACGCTCAACAATGACGGCACTCCGTGGCCGGTGAAGAACTTCGGCGGCTCGAGCTATGGACCGGTCACCCTGCTCAAGGCCACGCAGTCCTCGATCAACACGGCCTATGCAGCGCTCAACGTCCAGGTCGGTCCCGACAAGACCGTCGACGTCGCACAGCGGGCGGGCCTGAGCCCCAACTGCACGAAGGAGCAGATGGCCTCGGGCGACACCGGCAACTGCACGATCGACCTCACCCCGAACGCGGCCAACGTCCTCGGTACGCCGAGCGTCAAGGTCATCGACATGGCCACCGCTTACGCGACGTTCGCTTCGAACGGCGTGCGCCACGAGACCCACTCGATCGAGTCGGTCTCGAAGGACGGCGAAGAGGTCTACAAGGCCGACACCAAGGGTGAGCGGGTCTTCGACAAGGCCGTCGCCGCCGAGACCACCTACGCCCTGCGCCAGGTCGTCAACGGCGGGTCGGGCAGCTACGCCCAGAACCTCGGCCGCCCGGCGGCCGGCAAGACCGGTACCTCGACGTCGAACAAGTCGGCGTGGTTCTCCGGCTACACCCCGCAGCTGGCCACCTCGGTCGTCCTCTACCGCGAGGTCGACGGCAAGTCCGTGCCGATCGGCGCCTACGGCGGTCGCAGCGAGGTCACCGGTGGTTCGTTCCCGATCCAGGTGTGGACGGCGTACATGAAGGACGCCCTCGAGGGGACGAAGGTCGAACCCTTCCCCGAGCGCGGCAAGCTGCCAGAGGTGAAGAAGCCCGCCAATACGAACGCTCCTCCGGCGCCCAAGCGCGAGCCGCGCGAGGATGACGACGACGCGCGGAAGAAGGCTCCCGTCGACGAACCGACGAAGAAGCCCAAGGACGACGAGGAGAAGGACTCCGGCAAGGACAAGGACAAGGAGAAGGACGCCGACTCCACCGCCGATACCGACGGCAAGGACTCCGCCGACGGGTCGAATGAAGGGTCCAAGGACGGCAACGAAACCGGGTCGTCAGACGAAGGCGGGGACGGTGAGAATCCGACGAAGCCGCCTAAGAAACCGGACCCGACTAAGCCCCCGAAGAAGCCGGTTCCTATCGATCCGCCGACCGGAGCGCCCGGCGGGTGATCCCGCACGCCGGGGGCCGGTCGTCCTCCGATGACCGGTAACCTCTGAATATGCCTTCGACTCCAGCCACCCGGATCGCCGAGCCCCTGCTCGGCGGTCCGGACGGCATTCACCGCGGTTCCGCATCGGCCGTGTATCTGCGCGGGCAGGCGTTCGTCCTCGCGGGGATCCTCGGGATCACGACGTTCCTCGCTCTCGCTCTCCAGGGTCCGTGTCTGAGCTCGGGCTACGAGCGGCCGAGCGCCTCGGCGAGGATGTGCGCGGGCCCGCTGTCGACGGCGTTCCTCGGGCAGTTCAATCCCGAGGCGGTGGGCCGCGCTCGCGGCGGAGCCTCGGGTCTCTCGGTCCTCGACGGCGTGCTCGTCGACGTCTTCCGCCTCATCACCGACGACGTCTCGGTGTTCATGGCGTTCGTCCTTCTCCTCAACGTCGTCGGGGTCGCGGCACTCGGTGTGGCGTTGCTCCTCCTCGCCCGCCGGCGGGCATGGCTCGTCGCCGTCTTCGCCTCACCCGTCATCCTCTTCACCCTCGGATCGACGCTCGACCCTCTCGCGCTCGCGCTCAGTCTCTGGGCCGTCGTCCTCGTCGTCGCTCCGGCTCCGGTGACTCCGCGACCGTGGCTGGCGGGGATCCTGCTCGCGATCGCTGCGTTCGAGAATCCGCTCGCTCTCCTCGTCCTCGCCGCCCTCGCGCTCTCGGGGCTCTACCCGCCGGGCCGGCTCGAGCACCGCAACCCGCAGATGATGATCGCCACCGCGACGATCGCCTCGGCGATCATCCTCGTCGCCGACGGCACCACGATCCGTCGCGTGACCCAGTGGCTCTCGGACGCCGTCGACGGCGGCTCGTTCGCCTCGATCCTCGTCATGGCCCGCATCGGTGACGCCGGGACGTGGGCGACGGTGTGGATCGTCGCGAGCGGGCTCCTTGTGGCGGGCGTCCTCGTCGCCCTGTTCATGGTGCGTGTGCATGGCCTCGACCCGGCCGTCACCTCGTGTCTGCTCATCGGCTCGTGCCTCGTCCTCGCCCCCGCCCTCATGCCGTGGGATTCGCTGTGGCTTCTCCCCTTCCTCGCCCTCGCCGTGTCCCGGTGGTGGGTGCTCATTGCCTGGGCCCTCGCCGAGGCGGTCTTCGCCATTGCGATCCAACTCGGCGACGTCACCGGCATCGATCCGAGCAAGGGCCTCGAACCCTCCTTCATCGCCCTCTTCTCCCTCCTGCGGCTCTTCGCCCTCATCATCGTCGTCGTCTTCGCTGGGGAGAACCTCTACCGGCGTCGGGTGCGCGGACGGCTGCGCCCGCGGATCCGGTCGGCAGAGCCAGCCACCGGCGATGCCGATTCCGAGGGCGCGGGCCCCCGCGCCGACGTCGCGGCCGGCGGGAATGATGGAGCGGCCGGCAGCGGTGCCGGGAAGACCGCCGAAGGAGACTCAGGCGGACACGGGGACTCGGGCACCGCCTCGGCGAGGGAATGACCCTGCCCCCGTGGCCAAGGGCACGGGAAACCGACATGACAGCCGGCGGCGCGGTCCCGTAGAATAGGGAGGTCTGTTCCCATTTCGCGGACCTCGCGGAGGACGGAACGGGCACGCATTTACCCTCCTGCCATGGACCGACCATGGCCGTGAAGACCAGAGGAGGTGGGTGACACATGCGTCATTACGAGCTCATGCTCATTCTCGACAGCGACCTCGAAGAGCGGACGTTGGCTGACACCGTGAACAACCTGATCAAGGTTGTCCCGGCAGAGAACGGAACCGTCGACAACGTGGACATCTGGGGACGTCGGCGCTTCGCCTACGAGATCCAGAAGAAGTCCGAGGGCTACTACGTCGTGGTGGACTTCCACGCGGAGCCGGCCACGACCAAGGAACTCGATCGTCAGCTCGGACTCAACGAGTCGGTGCTGCGGACCAAGATCCTCCGCCCGGACGCCAAGTAAGCGTCACGCTACCCCGTTTGAGGAGCATTCAATGGCAGGCGAAACAGTCATCACGGTCGTCGGGAACCTGACAAGCGATCCCGAACTGCGCTTCACACCCAACGGTGCTGCAGTCGCGAACTTCACCGTGGCCTCGACGCCGCGTATCTTCGACCGTCAGTCGAACGAGTTCAAGGACGGGGAGACCCTGTTCCTGCGCTGCTCGGTCTGGCGTGAGATGGGAGAGAACGTCGCCGAATCGCTGCAGCGGGGTACCCGGGTCATCGTGCAGGGCCGACTGAAGTCGCGCTCGTTCGAAACCAAGGAAGGCGAGAAGCGCACGGTCATGGAGCTGGACGTCGACGAAGTCGGCCCCAGCCTGCGACGCGCGACCGCTCAGGTCTCGAAGAACGAACGCGGCGGCGGAGGCTTCTCCGGCGGTGGCGGCAACTCCGGCGGCTACCAGGGTGGCGGCCAGCAGGGCGGCTACCAGCAGCAGTCGTCGGGGTGGGGCAACAACCCGCAGCAGGGCAACCCGCAGCAGGGTGGACAGCGCCAGGGCGGCTACAGCCAGGGGAACAACGGTCCGAACAACGACCCGTGGGCATCATCTTCTCCCCAGAACGACAACGGCGGCTGGGGCAATCCCGGCGCCGACGAACCGCCGTTCTGACCACGTTTTAGACATTTCTCATACAGGAGAGACTCATGGCAAAGCCAGAGATCCGGAAGCCTATCAAGAAGAAGGCGAATCCGCTCAAGAAGGGCGAAGCGGCCAACATCAACTACAAGGACACCGCTACGCTCCGCAAGTTCATTTCTGACCGTGGCAAGATCCGTGCACGGCGCGTCACCGGCGTGACCGTGCAGGAACAGCGCGTCATCGCGAAGGCCGTCAAGAACGCCCGCGAGATGGCACTCCTGCCCTACTCGAGCTCTGCTCGCTGATCGGAGGAGAACAGTTATGCCGAATCGCAAAGTGATTCTCACTCAGGAAGTCGACGGCCTCGGGGCCGCCGGTGACATCGTCGAGGTTCGCGCCGGCTACGCGCGCAACCTGCTCGTCCCCCGCGGCTGGGCCACCCCGTGGACCGAGGGCGCGGAGAAGCAGATCCTCGCGCTGCGCAAGGCCCGTCAGGCCAAGCAGATCGCCGACCACGACGAAGCCGTCCGCGTCAAGGACCAGCTCGAGTCGACGAGCGCTCGCATCGAGCTCAAAGCCGGCAAGAACGGTCGCCTCTTCGGCGCCGTCACCCCGGCACTCGTCGCCGAGGCGCTGCAGACCGCGACCGGACACGACTTCGATCGTCGTCAGGTGGCGCTCACCGGTCACGTCAAGACCTCCGGCAGCTACACCGCTGTCGTGCGCGTCAACGACACGATCACCGCGAACGCCAAGTTCGACGTCATCGGCAAGGCCTGATCGCCGTAGCCTGATCGGCTGACGGTCCTGCGGGACCGTAGGCTGATCGGTCCTCCGGGACTGTGAGCTGGTCGGTCCTCCGGGACCGGCCGCCGAGACCACGACCGCCGGGTGCCCCACCGTGGGCACCCGGCGGTCGTGCATTCACGTGGCTGGGAACGGCCAGATCGGCTCCGGGTGTGGCAGAGTGTTGTCGAAAACCTCGGTTGTCGGAACTCCCGCCCCGGTCGATTGGAGACGTGACCCAATGAAGAAGCTCATGATCAGCGCCACCGGACGGCTCGTCGCGTCCATCATCGTCGGATTCATCATCGGCGGCATCGTCGGTCTCCTCACCACCACCGGCGATGGGTTCCTCGTCGGCATCGCGGCGGCGACGACGTTCTTCGTGCTCGTGGGCACCGCCGCCCTGTGGCCGATGTCCTCCGAGGAGACGAAGTCGAACGCGAGCCGGGAGGACTTCAACCCCGTCCTCGACGAGGTCGTCATCACGATCGCCCAGCTCTGCGGTCTCGGCGGCATCATCCTCCTCCAGATCGTCGGCGGCTCCCAGGCCGGGAACTGGGAGGCGGCGATCGCCCTCCTCGGCGTCTTCATGTCCTGGGCCGGCCTGCAGATCCTCTACAGCGCGCGCTACGCCTACATGTACTTCGGCGACGGGACCCCCGGCGGCATCGACTTCAACTCCGATCGGGTGCCCAACTACAAGGACTTCCTCTACTTCGGCTACGCGGTCGGCATGACCTTCGGCGTCACGGACACGAGCGTCTCCGACACGCAGATCCGCGCCGTGGTGCTGCGCCACAGTCTGCTGTCCTACGTCTTCAACGCGGTCATCCTCGCCACGGCCATCAACCTCGTCGTCGGGGTCTTCTCGAACTGAGGGTGGCGGGGCGCAGGGAGTTGCGCTGCGGGTGCGGTCGTGCGTGTTGTCGACGCCGCAGTCGGGGCTGTCGGCTGTTCCGGAGGAGGATCCAGTGCGAAACTGAGCCCGATTTCGAACTCGATCCTCCTCGGGGAGTCACCCATTCTCGCTAGGGCGGTGCTCATCGTCGTGGTTTCGCCACAAGCAACAGCGCATGGTTCTGCGTCTCGAGTACGTCCTGTCCTAGAGCATCCCTGAGCGCGGTGTGCAGAGCCAGTCGATCTTCGGTCCCCGTAGTGAGCTGATCCGAATGGGTGGCGACCATCGACAACCACGCCTCTGGAGCGTATCGGAGGCTTTCCTCGAAGTGGAGTTCTTCGACATCGAAGCTATTCCGTCGCAGCACCTCGACCAATGGGGCCGGGCCGTCCTGTTCTGCGCCCTCGCTGTCGACTTCTCCACTGGAACGATCTTGCTGCGGAAGATACTCGTCCAAGGTCTCATCGATTCGCCTCGCGGGAGGGCCCTGTGGAACGATGCGGTTCCAGGCAAGTGCGAGTGTGCCTGAGGGAGTGAGGATCTTCCGAATTCGGGAAAGTGCCGGAACCGGATCGACCCAATGGAACGACTGTCCGAACGCAACGATGTCGAATTCTCTGCCGGATGGGTCCCACTGTTCGAACTTCGCCGTTTCCACGTGCAGGCCCTTGCCTGCGGCGACGGCGGCCATGCCCGGATCGGGTTCGACCGCAAGGACATCGCACCCTCGCTCCCGTAACTGCATGGCAAGAATCCCGGTACCTGCACCGACATCAAGTGCCCGTAGTCGAGGTTTCGAACCCGACGAAGCTTCTAACATCGCGGTCAGCAGCTCCTTCGGATACCGGGGCCTGTAGCGGTCATACTGGTCGGCTACGGGACCGAAGGACTCGGCTCGCGCTCTGTCGGTATGGGGTTCCATTTGGACAGTCTAAGGAACAGCATTCCCGAGGAGGATCCGGTGCGAATCCGAGCCCGATTTCGAACTCGATCCTCCTCGGGAAGACTGCCGAGGGTAGGACGAGGACGTTGAGGGCGGAATCAGCGCTTCGGGTAGGTGATGGTCCGGTCGTCGGCGACGACGGCACCTGAGCTGAGCACCGCCTCGGCGGTCTGATTCCTTCCGAGCACATGACGGACGGGATGGTCACGGGCCAGCAGGTAGTCGGCGATGATGCGCCGATGACAGCGCCACCACACGGCCTCCGAGCACATAACGGCACACCGCCGCTCATCGCCCCATCCGAGCAGGACATCGATGTCGGTAGCGAACTCTACGCCGAGGGCGTGGTCGGCGTAGTTGTGGAAGCTGCGGTTCTCCCACCATGCGTTGACGTCGAAGGGCACGTCGTCGCTGACATTCCGCCGTCCGGTCAGTCCGTCGAGACGACGCAGCTCGATGTGCTGATCCGCAAGCGCCTCGGCGAGGACATCGGCGTTGAACTGCGGGTTCGCCTTCGATCCGGGCAGCTTGCGGACGTCGACGACCACCTCGGCGCGATTCTCGTGGAGAAGGTCGAGGAACTCCTCGAGGGGCCGGTTCGAATGGCCGATCGTGAGGAAGTCGGGTCCGCCCGGTGCGGGTGCGGGGGCTTCGGGCTCACCCGATGCGGGCCCATCCGGTTCCGGCGCGGAATCGCTCATTCGTCGATGAGGTGGAGTGCGCTGCCCTTGTGGGCGGCGATGTGATCGGTCTTGTCGCTCTTGATCTCGTACTGGGGATCGTCCGGCGTCGCCCGGTGCGTGTGCCCCTTGTAGTCGAAATCCGCGGTGTGGACCCGGATGATGTGCCCGGAGACCTCACCGGCCTCGGAGTTCCACCCCACGTGATCGCCGACGGAGAATTCGTGTGCCATGTCGGCCTCCTTTCAGAATTCGATGCGCTCGGCTGGAGGGAATTCGGCGTAGGCGACGCTGTCGTCGAGCGGGGCGAGCTCGAGACTGCTCGGAACACCTTCGTCGATGATGAGGTAGAGGAGAGCATCGGGGAGGTATGCACTGAGCACGAGATCATCGTCGGAACGCACAGTCTTGCCGTCGACAGGATCGAGGTCCACCGTCGGACACATCCCGCATCCGCACGCCGAGGTGACGACCACCTCGGCGAGGTTGGCCTCCCACAATGCCCGCTGAGCATCCGTGATCGCCGTCGGCGGATCCCACCCTTCCTTCTGTTCGGGCGTGAACTCCGCATAGTCCTCGGCACTCGGCGAGGTGTGACCGCGACGGATGAGGAGAAGCGCTGTGTTCCTCTCGAGGTCGGTCAATGCTCGGTTCATGGCTCCACGGTACTCCGGCCGGCCGCAACGCACACTGGGATCGACCGTGGCAGCTGAGGTTCCCAGGTCCGACCCAGCCGGTCGGCACGGAACCCGGCCCATAGTTCGCTAGAGTCGGTGTTCGCTAGAGTCGGTGCCCAGGGGGTAGAGATGACGATCGAGAGAACCGAGCTGATGCCGCGCTTCGGCGGGCCGAGCGAACTCACACCGGAGGATCGGGAACGAGCGCGGGGCCTGCGGAAGATGCGTCGGCTCGCCCTTTCCCTGCTCATCCTCGCGACCCTCATCTTCCTCTCGACGAACCTCTTCACCGACCTCTCGGGCGTCTGGGGCTTCATCGCCCGCGGCTCCGAGGCCGCGATGATCGGTGCGATCGCCGACTGGTTCGCCGTGACCGCACTCTTCCGCCACCCACTCGGCCTGCCGATCCCGCACACCGCGATCATCCCCCGGAAGAAGGACGCCCTGGGGGCGAGTCTCTCCGCGTTCGTTGCGACGAACTTCCTCCACGCCGAGGCGGTGTCGACGAAGATCCGGTCGCTGGGAGTCTCACGGCGCGCCGGGGAATGGCTGAGCAGGTCCGCCAACCGCGACCTCGTCGTCGACCGGGCCGCCGGCGGACTCGAGTACGTCCTCGACCGCATCGACGACGAGCAGATCGCGGCGCTCACCCGCAACGTCATCATCCCGCGTCTGGTCGCGACGAAGAAGTCACCGGTGCTCGGCCAGCTGCTGCGCCAGATCGTCCTCGACGGTGCCCACCACAAGCTCGTCGACCTCGTCATCGCCGAGGCGTACACCTGGTTGAGCGACAATCCGCAGGTCATCGACGAGATCGTCCACAACCGCGCCCCGTCCTGGGTGCCCGACTTCGTCAACGATCAGCTCGCCAGCCGTCTCCAGCGCGAGATCCTCGGCTGGCTCGTCGACGTCCGCGACAACCCGTACCACAAGGCCCGCCAGGCCCTCGACGCGTGGCTCGTCGACCTCTCCACCGACCTCTCGACCGACACGCCGCTCGCCGAGAAGGCCGAGGACATCATCAACGACCTCCTCACCCAGGACGGGGTCGTCGACTCGGTCCTCGAGATCTGGACCTCCCTCAAGCAGCTCCTGCGCGAGGCGATCATCGAACCCGACGGTGAGGTCCGCGACCGCATCGCCGATCTCATCGGCGAATTCGCCGAGCGCCTCCAGACCGACACCGCGTTCGCGGAGAGGATCGACGACCGCGTCGCGACGACCGCCGGCGACCTCGCCGAGAGCTTCGGCCCCGAGATCGCCAGCGTCATCTCGGACACGATCGAACGCTGGGACGCGAAGGAGGCCGCCGACCGCATCGAGCTCTACGTCGGCCGCGACCTCCAGTACATCCGCATCAACGGCACCGTCATCGGCGCACTCGTCGGCCTCGCCCTCCACACGGTCATCGTCCTCCTCCCGACCTGAGACCGGCGTCATCACCGACCGCATCGTCCGGTGAGAGGACCGATGCCGCCATGCGCACGGAACTCACGATCGACGGTCTGCCCATCCGCCCGAGGCCGCGGGCGGTGACCCGGCACGAGCCGAGGTGCGATGAGTGCGGAACCCGGCTCACGCCTCGGCGAGGCCGTCGTCCGTGCGCGACTGAGCGCTGCGACGCCTGCCGAAGTACCCGACGACGAGGACGACGGCGATGCCGACGACCGCCCCGAGCAGTGTCTCGATCCCGCGGTCGATGATGAGCGTCGAGCGTGGGATCGGGTGCGCGAGCTGGGTCATGAGGAGGATCATCGGGGTGAAGAACGTGAGCGCGAACCCGTAGTTGCGCATCATCAGGTACTCGGTCGGGAACTGGAGGAGGATGACCGGGATCGCCAGCCACACCGGTGAGGGGTCCGGCCAGAGGATGAGCGCGGTGAGGATGAGTCCCGAGAACGTCCCGAGGACCCGGTGGACGCCGCGGGAGATGCGGCCGGGAAGCTCGGCCGCGGCCAGCGGCACGGCCGCCGAGGCCATCGCCCAGTACGCGTGATCGAGTCCGATGAGCGTGCCGAGGATCCCCGCCGAGGCGACCGCCACCGCATACGTGGCAGCGTGCCTGACCATGCGCGGAGCATGCGGGCTGCGCAGCGGGGTGATCGCCCGCCGGGAGCCTGGCCGCCAGGCGCGGGTCCGGAACCATCCGAGGAAGCCGATGGCGATCGCGAAGGCCGCCGCGAGGACGCTGATGCCGATCGACACCCACGGTGGGGCGAGCGGTTCGACCGAGGCACAGGTGCCGAGGGCGAAGATGGCGAAGAACGGTCCTCCCGGGCGCATCCGCGCGCGGTCGGCGATGATCGACCCGACCGCGGCGAAGAACGCCTCGATGCCGATGAGCCCCCACACGGGTGTGTCCATCGTCGCGAGCATGACGCCGATGACGACTCCGGAGAGGAGGAGCACGGCTGCCTGGAGCTGGTGGATGAGTCGCAGCTGGTGCGGCTCGCCGCGGCCGTACATGCCGCAGAAGGCACCGAAGACCGCGTAGATGATGAACTGCTCATACCCGAGGATGAGGAGGACGAGCGAGGGGATCGCGACGCCGAGGCCGACCCGGATCGGTGCCCCCCGGTCGTCATCGCCGGGCTCGAGGCGCAGGGTGCCCCGCAGATAGTCGATGATCCTCTTCATGGCTGTGGTGCCGACCGCCACCCGCCAGGTGGTCGGCGGACGTACCGGGGCGCGGTCATTCCTCCTGGTGGATGAGCTGGACGAGATTGCCCACCGTGTCGTCGAGCACGGCGGTGGTGATCGGCCCCATCTCGAGGGGCTTCTGGGTGAATGATACGCCGAGGCCGGTCAGCCGCTCGTACTCCGCGGCGACGTCGTCGACGGCGAACTGGTTGATCGGGATCCCGTCGGCTTTGAGCGCCGAGGTGTACTCGCGGGCCGCGGGGTGCCCCATCGGCTCGAGGACGACCTCGACGCCGTCGGGCGCCTCGGGTGAGACGACCGTGAGCCAGCGCGCCTCACCGACGGGGACGTCGTGCTTGAGGACGAAGCCGAGCTTGTCGGTGTAGAACTCGAGCGCGCGGGCCTGGTCCTCGACAGGGATACTGATCCACTGTGCCTTCATGATGGGTCTCCTTCTCTGGGGTCTGCGGTGCCTTGGGTTGGGGTGGCTGGTGCTGGGCGGTCCGGTGCTGGGCTGTTCTGTGCTGGGCGGGCGGTGCCGTCGGACTGCGCTGCCGCCTGCTGCCCTCCGGTCCACCGGTCGAACGCTGTCCGGAGCGGTTCGGGATCGAGCCGGTGGAACTTGTAGCGCCCCTCCCTCCTGGTGACGACGAGGCCGGCGGATTCGAGGACCTCGAGGTGCTGTGACACCGCCTGCCGGGACAGGCCGAGCCCGTGCCTGTTCGCCAGGCGCGAGCAGATCTCGAACAGGGTCTGGTCGTCGCGCTCGGCGAGCTCGTCGAGGATCGTCCGCCTCGTCGGGTCGGCGATCGCCTTGAAGAGGTCCGTCACCCCGCCACCATAGGCAAGTGATCACTTGCCTGTCAATGGTCTGGGGGCCTCGGATCGGGCCGAATCTGGCCGTTCTGTTGACCCACGCCACATTCGCCTGCCATACCCCACCTGGAGAGTCGGGTTTTCCGACTGCGAGCAGTGGGAGGACTGCATGGTCGCTGAGAACGATCCGCGAAACCATTGAGATATGAACACAACACAGATGCCCGCGATCATCACCGCCTCCAACGTCGTCAAGCACTACAACCAGACCTACGCCCTCGCCGGAGTCGGCCTCGACATCGGCCTCGGCGAATCCCTGGCCATCATGGGACCCTCCGGGTCCGGCAAGACGACCCTGCTCCACTGCCTCGCCGGCATCATCCGCCCCGATGAGGGTTCGATCCGACTGCTGCCGACCGACCGCAGCGCCGCCGCGGACATCACCGGCCTCAAGGAGTCCGGCCGCACCGCCCTGCGCCGTGAGGTCTTCGGCTTCGTCTTCCAGCAGGGACTCCTCCTGCCCGAACTCAGCGCCGAGGACAACGTCGCGCTCGCCGCGATGCTCGCCGGCATGAACCGCACCGAGGCCACGAAGCACGCCCGTGCCTGGCTCCAGCGCCTCGGCCTCGGCGAACACCTGACCAAGCGCATCGGTCAGCTCTCCGGCGGCCAGGCCCAGCGTGTGGCCATCGCCCGCTCCCAGGTCACCCAGCCCGTCGTCACCTTCGCCGACGAACCGACCGGAGCCCTCGACTCCCGCACCTCCTCCGAGGTCCTCTCCGAGCTGCTCGCCTCGACGACCGGTCGCGGCTCGACGCTCGTCGTCGTCACCCACGACGAGAACGTCGCTGCCCGCTGCTCGCGCGTCGTGCGCCTCGCCGACGGCCGCATCGTCTCCGACTCCGCCGCGCAGTACGCGACGAACAACGGGTGATGCCGACCATGAATGTCCTCCCACTCGTCCTCTCGAAGCAGACGTTCACCTCGACGACGGCCCGCCTCGTCGCGATCGCGTTCTTCGCCTGCTCGACCCTGTTCCTCACCGTCGCCGCCGGCGCCTGGGCGTTCAACGACCGTCCCGAGGTCGACCGCTACGCCGAGGTGGCTGAGCTCTACCGCATGCTCGCCGTCCTCGCCACGGTCTTCCTCATCGTCCCCGCCGTCAGCCTCGGCGTCGCCTCAGCGAAGCTCAGTGCCCGCCGTCAGGACGAGCGCCTCTCGACGCTCTCGCTCCTCGGTGCCTCGAAGGGCACGGTGCGCCTCGTGGCCGTCGCCGAACCCTTCATCCCCGCTGCCGCGGGCATCCTCGCCGGCATCGTCGGCTACCTGGTCCTCGCCTACCCCCTCAGCTTCATCGTCTTCACCGGTGTTCCGCTCGGATACTCTGCGCTGCTCATGCCGGTCTGGCTGCTCGCTGCGGTCGTCGTCGGGCTCCTCCTCGTGTGTCTCCTCGCCGCTCTTCTCGGGCTGCGCAAGGTCATCGTCTCCCCGCTCGGTGTGCGCACCCGCTCGCTGGCGCGGAAGTTCCCGATCGTGCGCATCATCACCGTCGCCGTCCTCGCCGTCGTCATGGTCTCCGCCCTCGTCTTCTCCCAGCAGGAGGGACAGCGTCAGCTGACGACAGCGATCGCGAGCATCGTCACGATCGGCGTCGCCCTCCTCGTCATCAACGTCCTCGGTGTGCTCATCATGAGGGTCCACGCCGCGGTCAGCAGCCGCATCGCCCGTCGCCCCGGTGCGATGCTCTCGGCGGCGATGATCGCCGATGCGCCGTCGCAGTACTGGCGTCGGGTCGCCGGTCTCGCACTCATCACCTTCATCGCCGTCGTCGGCGGAGCGGGAGCGGCGATGATGCGGGGCAACATCGAGGCCCTGCCCGCCGAGGAGCTCGCGCAGATGGGCCCGTACCAGTTCACCGCGGACGACGTCTTCACCGGACTCATCCTCACCCTCGGATTCGCGTTCGTCTTCATCGTCGTGTCCGCGACGATCAACCAGGCCGCGGACATCCTCGACCGTGCCTCGACGTACCGTGAGCTCCACGCGGCCGGCATGACGCAGTCGATGATGCACGGAGTCACCGTCCGTTCGGTGATGTCCCCGATCATCCTCGTCACCCTCGTCTCCCTCGTCCTCGGCGGACTGCTCGCGGCGGTCATGGCTCAGGCCGAAGATGTCGGTGATCCCGTGACCCTCGGCGTCGTCTCCGCAGTCCTCATCGGCGGAGTGGCGATGGTGTGGCTGGGACTGCAGTTCACTCGTCCGCTCGTCCGCCGCGTCACCGCGGTCGCCGCCTGAGGCGACCGCCCGAACAGGAGTCAGCCATGTCGGCACCCGTGAAGATCCTCCCCGTCGTCCTCGGTCGCAGAACCGTGACCTCCCCGAGTTCGCTGCTCGTGATGAGCTCGTTCTTCGCCTGCGCGACGCTCTTCCTCACCGTCGCCGCGGGGGCGTGGATGTTCTTCCAGATCCCGCCGATCCCCGAGGCCGAGGGGATCGACGGAATGTACAAGTTCCTCGCCGCCTTCGCCACGGTGCTCCTCGTCATCCCGGCGAGCACCCTGGCGTCGGCCTCGGCGACGCTCTCGGCGAGGCGGCAGGACGAGAGGCTCTCGACGATGTCGCTGCTCGGAGCCAGGCGCTCTGAGATCGTCGCGCTCGCCGTCGCCGAGCCCCTCGTCCCGGCTGTGTGCGGCATCGTCCTCGGCGTCGCCGGGTACCTCGTGCTCGCGTGGCCGGTCAGCCTCATCCACTTCCTCGGCGCGCCGATCGGGTACGCGAACATGCTCATGCCCCCGCTGCTGCTCGCCGGCGTCGTCGTCTTCCTCATCCTCGTCTGCGTCCTCTCAGCACTCGTCGGGCTGCGGAAGGTCACGGTCTCCCCGCTCGGAGTGCGCACGAAGTCACTCGACCGGAAGTTCCCCCTCGGCCGCGTCATCGCCGTGGCCATCGCGATCCTCCTCCTGCCCGTGGGAATCCTCGTCGCGAAGTCGGCGGAGCTCGGCTTCGCCGTGGTCATCGCTGCGATCCTCACGGTCTTCCTCCTCGGGCTCATCGTCGTCGACCTCCTCGGCGGACTGCTCATGCGGTGGTTCGCCCACATCGCCGGCACCCGGGCCTCGTCCCCGGCGCGGCTCATCGCGGCCCGCCTCGTCTCGGACGAGCCGAAGCGGTTCTGGCGCCGGGTCTCCGGGCTGGCGATGACGGCGTTCGTCGCCGCCGTCGGAGGGTCGGGCATCGCTCTCATGCAGCTGGGCATGGACTCCGTCGAGGATCCCGCGACCGATGCCCCCGCCGAGGTGGGGGTGTTCTTCGAGGACATGTTCACCGGCATCCTCCTCGTCCTCGGCATCTCGATCGTCCTCATCGCCGTCTCGGCGCTCATCAACCAGGTCGCCGACATCTACGACCGGGCCGACACGTTCGCCGACCTCTATGCCGCGGGCATGGATGTCGACACGATGCACGCAGCCCTCGTGCGGGCCGTGCTCTCCCCGGTCGTCTGGGTGAGCCTGCTCGCCGGTGGACTCGGCCTCCTCCTCGTCCTGCCCCTGGCCGGTGCGGCGCTCGTGTTCAAGCCGGTCACGTTCTTGACGATCCTCGCGTCAGTGGTCGTCGGTATCGTCGTCATCAGACTCGGCCTCCAACTCGCGAAGCCGATTCTCGCCTCGGTGGCGACTGCCGGGCGCGCCCGGGTCTGAGGGACGTCTGGCAGGACCACCGCAGCACCGCCTCGGCGGGCCCTTCGTTCGGTCGCCGAGGCGGTGACGAGGATCGCTGTCGATCCCGAGTCGGGCCCGGGTAAAGTGGGATGGCACTGCATCCGGGTCGGGGCCGTGGAACGGCGAGGGAGGAAGTCTTGGGAGTGACGACAGATCAGGAGTTCGACGGCCTGAGGACCCCTCCGCAGGACGTCGAGGCCGAGGAGAGCGTCCTCGGGGCGATGCTCCTGTCGAAGGACGCGATCGCCGACTGCGTCGAGTCGATGTCCGGCGACGACTTCTACCGTCCGGCCCACGAGACGATCTACGAGGCGATCCTCGACCTCTACTCGCGCGGTGAGCCCGCGGACTCGGTGACGGTCGCGAACTACCTGACGAAGACCGGTGACCTCTCGCGCATCGGCGGGCCCGCCTACCTCCACACGCTCATCGCCTCGGTGCCGACCGCGGCGAACGCCGCGTACTATGCGACGATCGTGCGCGAACGCGCCGTTCTGCGCCGCCTCGTCGAGGCGGGCACGCGGATCGTGCAGATGGGCTATGACGCCGAGGGCGACACCGATGACGTCGTCAACAACGCGCAGGCCGAGATCTACCGGGTCACGGAGAAGCACACGACCGAGGACTACGTCATCCTCTCCGAGATCCTCGGCGAGGTGGCGCAGGAGATCGAACGCAACGGCGATACGGATGGGCAGACCGCGGGTGTGCCGACCGGGTTCACCGAGTTCGACCAGCTCACCAACGGCCTCCACCCCGGGCAGATGATCGTCATCGCCGCGCGCCCCGGTGTCGGCAAGTCGACGCTGGCCCTCGACTTCATCCGCTCGGCGGCGATCCACCACAAGCAGGCCGCCGTCTTCTTCTCCCTCGAGATGGGCAAGAACGAGCTCGTCATGCGCCTGCTCTCGGCCGAGTCGGAGATCCCCCTGCAGTCCCTGCGCCGCGGCGAGCTCAGCCCCCACGACTGGACGAACCTCGCCGCGACCGAGGCCCGCATCAACGATGCCCCGCTCTTCGTCGACGACTCGCCGAACATGGCGCTCACCGAGATCCGCGCGAAATGCCGCCGGCTCAAGCAGCAGCACGACCTCAAGATGGTCTGCGTCGACTACCTCCAGCTCATGAGCTCGGGCAAGCGCGTCGAGTCGCGTCAGCAGGAGGTCTCCGAGTTCTCCCGTTCGCTCAAGCTGCTCGCGAAGGAGCTCGAGGTTCCCGTCATCGCGCTCTCCCAGCTCAACCGCGGCAGCGAGCAGCGCACCGACAAGCGCCCGATGATCTCCGATCTGCGCGAATCCGGTTCGATCGAGCAGGACGCCGACATGGTCCTCCTCATCCACCGTGAGGACATGTACGACAAGGAGCACGAACGCGCCGGTGAGGCCGACATCATCGTCGCCAAGCACCGTGCCGGACCGACCGGTGACATCGCCGTGGCGTTCCAGGGAGCGAAGTCGCGCTTCGTCAACATGCCGCAGTAGGGGGCGATCACGCGGGCCAAGATCTACCGCGAGGGCTCCGCCGACGCCTGAGTCGCTTTGTACGATGGCAGTCATGGACACGACGCCGAACGACCTGCTCGTGCTGCTCGCGGTCTCCCGGTCGGGGAAGTTCGCGTCGGCTGCCCGGGTTCTCAAGGTCAACCACACGACGATCTCCCGGCGGATCGCCGCCCTCGAGAAGTCACTCGGCGGCCGCGTGCTCTCCCGCTCAGCCGGGGGCTGGGAGCTCACCGAACTCGGAGCCTCCGCCGTCCGCGTCGCCGAACAGGTCGAGTCCGCGGTCCACAGCCTCGGCGAATCCGGACAGACCCCCGACCCGATCACCGGGGTCGTGCGGATGTCGGCGACCGACGGATTCAGCGCCTTTATCGCCTCTCCGGCGGTCGCGAAGTTGCGGCGAGCTCATCCGGGGCTGAGCGTCGAGATCATCACGGTGACGAGGCAGGCGCTGCAGCAGCGCTCGGGTCTCGACATCGAGATCGTCGTCGGCGAACCCCAGGTCCACCGCGCCGAAGCGCTGCGACTCGGTGAGTACGCGCTGGGCATGTACGCCGCCCGCGACTACCTCACCGAGCACGGGACCCCGAACACCGTCGACGAACTCATGGAGCACCAGCTCGTCTACTTCGTCGACGCGATGCTCCACGTCGACGACCTTGATGCCCCCAGACGCCTGGTCCCGGCGATGCGCGACGGCCTGACCTCGACGAACGTATTCGTCCACGTCGAGGCCACGCGGGCTGGAGCAGGCATCGGGTTCCTCCCGTGCTTCATGGCCGACCGGCATCCCGACCTCGTCCGGCTGCTGCCGGGCGAGCTCTCCGAACGCCTCCCGTATTGGATGGTCCTGCGCACGGATTCGCTGCGCCGTCCCGCGGTCGCCGCCGTCGTCCAGGCGCTGCGGGAGGAGACCGTCTCGCAGGCGGAGGCGCTGCTCGGCCGGAGCAGACGGGCGGACACTCCGGCCGAGACCGGCGGCGCCGCTCTCGTCAGTGCGCCCGATCAGCCGGCTCGGTGAGGATCGCCCTGACTCCCTCTTCGTAGGTGGTCACGGCGAAGTCGGGGAAGCGGGAGGTGAACTTCGCGGTGTCGAACACGTTGTCCCCGCGGTACCGGGGAAGGAGTTCGGCCGCCTCGGCGAGCATCGGATTGAACCGGCTCCCGATCTTGAACACCCACAGCGGCAGCACCGTGTACCCGATCCTCCGCCCGGTGACCGCCGAGGCGATTCCGATGAGCTGCCGGTAGGTCTGGCGATTCTCATCGATCGGCAGATGCCACGTCTGCCCGTACGCGTCGGGGGTGTTGCCGAGGAGCGCGAGCGCCCGCGAGGCATCCGGTGTCCATATGAGCGAGCGCTTCGTCCGCGCGCTCACCGGCACCAGCGGGCGCTTGCCCGCCCTGATCCGGTCGAAGACGAGCATGTTCGACCAGCTCTTCGTCTTCCCCGGCCCGTAGAACTCCGGGGCCCGACCGATGAGCGCCTCGATCGTCCCAGCGGCCATCTCCTCGAGCAGCATCGTGACGATCTCCGCCCGCACCCGACCCTTCCGGCCGCCGGGCGCGAATCCCGTCGACTCGGTCTGCGGGGCAGGCATGCCCGGATACATGTACGTGTTGTCGAAGAAGACGAGCTTCGTGCCGTGGACCTTGCACGCGTCGATGACGTTCCTCATCATCACCGGGAACTTCTCCTCCCACAGCGCCGAATCCATCGGCAGTCCCACGGTGAGGTAGGCGATCTCGCTGCCCGCGACGGCGCGCTCGGTCGAGACCGGGTCCATGAGGTCGGCGGCGACGAGCTCATCGGTGCCGTTGACCTGTTTGGGTCGCCGGCTGACGAGGCGGATGTCTGTTGTGAAGTTCCGGTGGAGCTCGCGGGCGAGCTCATCGGCGATGGGTCCGCCGGCTCCGAGGATGGTCTGCATGATCACTTCACTCCCGGGATGTGCTTGAGCACGCGCAGCGCGCCGGAGACGATGCGGGCGTAGCGTGCGGGATCGGCCTTGTCCGGTGCACCGACGGGCAGGAGTCGCGAGGCGGCGATGGTCTGCGATTCCGTGTACTTGAGGATGCCGTGCTCCCCGTGACGTCGGCCGAGTCCCGAGGACTTCATCCCTCCCATCGGAGCGTCGACGGAGCCCCACGCGGCGGCATAGGCGTCGTTGACGTTGACGGTTCCCGCCTCGAGACGCGCAGCCACCCGGACACCGCGGTCCTCATCCGAGGTCCACACGCTGAAGTTGAGTCCGTAGTCGCTGTCGTTGGCCTTCGCGATCGCCTCCTCCTCGTCGGCGACGCGGTAGAGGCTGACGACGGGACCGAAGGTCTCGTGGGCGAAGACCTCCATCGACGCGTCGACATCGGTGAGGATCGTCGGCTCGAAGAAGAACGGGCCGAGATCCGGGCGGGCATTCCCACCGGCGAGGACGGTCGCTCCCTTGGCCTTCGCATCCTCGACATGGCGGACGACGGTGTCGAGCTGCTTCTGCGAGACGAGCGATCCCATGTCCCCCGAGTAGTCGAGACCGGCCGACAGCGTCATCGCCTGCGCCGCCGCGGCGAACTTCGTCGTGAACTCGTCCCAGAGGACGCCCGGGACATAGATCCGCTCCATCGAGATGCACAGCTGACCGGTGTTGGAGAAGCTCGCCCGGATCGCCCCGGACACGGCATTGTCGACATCGGCATCGTCGAGGACGAGCAGGGCGTTCTTCCCGCCGAGCTCCATCGAGGACTCGATGAGGTTCTCCCCGGCCTGCGCGGCGACGGTGCGACCGACGGCGGTCGACCCCGTGAACATGAGGAAGTCGGAGTTCTCGATGATCGGCCGGCCGAGCTCGGCACCCGAACCGGTGACGACCTGGACGAGGCCGGGCTGCATGCCCGCCCGTTCGAGCAGTTCGACGGCCCACAGGGCGGAGAACGGGGTCTGCGCGTCCGGCTTGGCGAGCACGGCGTTGCCGGCGACGATCGCCGGAAGGGCATCGCTGATGCCGAGGGTGAGCGGATAGTTCCACGGCGAGATCACCCCGACGACGCCCTTCGGATGGTGGAGTTCCCAGACCTTCGTCAGCCCCAGCTGCACACCCTGCCGGCGCTTGGGCCGGAGGATCCTCTCGGCGGTATGCGCGTAGTAGCGGGCGTTGATGGCGACATCCATGATCTCCTCGAACGCGTGCCGCCGGGCCTTGCCGTTCTCGAGCTGGATGAGGTCGAGGACTTCGTCCTGATGCGCGAGCACGAGGTCATGGAAGCGCAGGAGCACGCGGGCGCGCTCCTTGATCGGTCGCTCGGCCCACGCCTGCTGCGCTCTGCGGGCGCGCTCTGCTGCGGCGACGACGTCGGCCTTGGTGCCGTGCGGCACGGTGCCGAGGACCTCACCGGTCATCGCATTGGTGACGTCCTGGGTGGAGGCGGGATCGGCCACTTCGACGCGGCGTGCCAGGGCCGCGAGTCGGTCGGTGGTGATCCTGGGGGTGAGCCGCCGGGCGGCGGTGAGAGTGGACACGATGGTCTGCCTTTCGAGCGTATGTGGGGGTCAGTCGAGGGAGATGACCCGGGGCATGTGGAGGGCCGCCTGGCCGTGGGTCATGACATCGAACATGAGCGTGCGGCTCGTGCGCAGCGAACGGAGATCGTCGGAGACCCGTCCCTCGCCGAGGTGGAGGTCGATGTCCCGCGGGAACAGCGTCGACCCCGAGACCAGGGCATTCGTCTGGTTGAACGTTCCGTGCCAGCCGCCGTCGAAGTGCGTGTACGACGTCAGCGAGGACACCGCGGTTCCCGAGCGGTGCCGCTTCTGCCGCGGGGTCGGCGCGTGGAGTTCGACGTCGATTCCCCCTGAGTCGTTGAGCACCCGTCCGGAGACCGACTGCGCCGTGATGTCGACGTCGATGTCGGTGACCCACTTCGGGAAGCCGTAGCCGTCGTGGCCCCGGACCTGGGCGATCTCCGTATTCACCGGCAGTGAGAGGACGTAGGAGTCAAGATGGTTGTTCTTCAGCGCCGCGATGAGGTCGATCGCCCCGAGCGGACCGTGGTGGGGCGGCTTGACCGCGATCCCTACCGCCGCCTCGGTGTAGAAGTCGATGTCGGCGACGTCGTAGCGGAAGAGGATGAGCGAGGCGAGGCCGAAGCCGGGGACGACCTCGAGCGGATCGAGCGGGGTGGGAAGGCGATCGCGCAGGGCGCTGGTCGGAGCGAGCATCGTCAGACGTGCACTCGACATCGCGTAGTAGAAGTTCGGGGTGAAGGTCGGTCCGATCGCCGACTGCACCTCGACCTTGGGCTGGTCGCGGAAGAACTCCACGCCGCCCACCCGGGGGTCGCGGGCCACATCGTCGAGGTCGGTCTGCATCCGGTAGCGGTCGAAGAGTCCGCCGGTGGGGACGGACACGGTGCGGTTGCCGAGGGTCACTGTCGTGGAGGTATCGCGGTCGATGCTCATTGTCACTCCCATTCGCTTCGGTACTCCCGGGTCGAGAGTAGCCAGCCGAAGTTAACGGCGTCAACATCGAGATGGAGGGAATCATTCCCCTGGGGTGGTGATCTCGGTCTCAGGCTGCGGGGGCGGCGCACATGCGCGGTGCGGGGGCGGCGCCTCAGCCGGCGACGGCGGCGAAGGCCGCGCGGACGCGGTCGTCGAAGTCGTCGTCATTGCGGCCCAGCGTGCCCTCGAGGTGGAGCGTGGCCATGCCGTGGGCGAGCGCCCAGCCGGCGGTCGCCATTCCGTGGGCGTCCCGGTCAGGGTGGATCTTGGCTGTGACCTCCTCGATGAGCGCGAAGACCTGCGCGCAGGCCTCACGGCGGGCTTCGTCGTCGGCGAGCTCGGAGCCGAACATGAGCGCGTAGAGCGCGGGATGGTCCTCGGCGAAGTGGATGTAGACGAGTGCGAGATCGACGAGCGGGACCTGCCCGGCCTCAGTCGCGTCGATGACGGCGCGGAGCGCCGCTTGAAGTTCGCGGAACCCGTGTTCGGCCATGGCGGCCTCGATGTCCTGTTTGCTGCCGAAGTGGCGATAGGGCGCGGCCTGCGAGACCCCGACCCTGCGCGCGACGGCGCGCAGCGAGAACGGCTCTCCCTCCTCGAGCATCTCGATCCCCGCCGCCACGAGGGCGGCGCGGAGATTGCCGTGGTGGTGACGTGGCTTCTCGGTGGTCGGCGTTGACACTGCTGTGGTTCCCCCATACGTTGTAGACACCGTTAACTTTACCAAGCCGGTCGGCCGAGGAGGCCGGCGGCATCTGCGCCCGGAAGGCATTCCCATGACCTCGGTTCTCTTCGTCATCACCGCAGCCACCGGCTGGACGCTGCGCGACGGCACCGTCCACCCCACCGGCTACTGGGCCGAGGAGGTCGCCGAACCCTACCGCGTCTTCTCCGAGGCCGGATGGGACATCACCGTGGCCACCCCGGGCGGAGTCGCCCCGACCCTCGACGAGCTCAGCCTCGGCGTCGCCGGCGGCAGGCCGAAGAAGCGCCAGGAGATCCGCGACTATCTCGAGTCGATCAAGGACGTCCTCGACCATCCGGTCGCCCTCGACTCCGTCGATGAAGCCGACTACGACGTCGTCTTCTACCCCGGGGGCCACGGTCCGATGGAGGACCTCGCGGTCGACCCGGTCTCAGGCGAACTGCTCAAGCGCAGACTCGCCTCGGGCAAGCCGCTCGCCCTGCTCTGCCACGCCCCGGTCGCCGTCCTCGCAGCGACGAGCGACGACGGCACGAACGCCTTCGCGGGGCGGACGATGACCGGGCTGTCGAATGTCGAGGAACGGCTCAACCCGTTCGCCTGGAAGGCGAAGTGGCTGCTCGAGGACGCGGTCAAGGACGCGGGCATCCACTATGAGAAGGGCATCATGCCGCTGCGCCCCCATGTCGTCGTCGACGGCAGCCTCTACACGGGACAGAACCCGGCATCCGCCGAGGCGCTCGCCGACCGCATCCTCGCCGATGTCGAGGGACAGACGGCGGGCACGGGAGCAACCCGATGAGGCGCGCACCGCTCGACCACCGCGGCACCACCGCGCTCGTCACCGGCGCGAGCTCGGGTCTCGGCGCCGAGTTCGCACGCCAGTTCGCCGCGCGCGGGGCCGACCTCGTCCTCGTCGCCCGGCGCCGGGATCGGCTCGAGGCGCTCGCCGATGAACTCACGGCTGCGCATCGCATCACGGTGAACGTGTTCACTCAAGACCTCACAGCCTCCGACGGGGTGCACGGTCTCCTCTCCGACCTCGAGACCCACGGCCTCGCCGTCGACTCGCTCGTCAACAACGCCGGCTTCGGGATCACCGCCCCGTTCGCCGAGACCGATGCGCACCGCCTCGACGAGATGCTCGCCCTCAACGTCGTCGCCCTCACTCGCCTGACCAGGGCGCTGCTGCCGCAGCTGCTCAGGGCTGACCGGGGCGTCCTCGTCAACGTCGCCTCCGCTGCGGCATACCAACCGACGCCGGGCATGGCTGCGTACGGGGCGACGAAGGCCTATGTCCTCTCGCTCACCGAGGCGATCGCCGAGGAGACGCGCAGGAGCGGCCTCCGCGTCCTCGCGCTCAGTCCCGGACCCACGAGCACGGAGTTCTTCGCCGTCGCCGGCGGCGACTTCTCCCAGCCGATCAGCTTCGAGACCCCGGAGAAGGTCGTGTCCGTCGCGTTCTCCGCCCTCGACCACCCGCAACCGCGGTCGGTCATCTCGGGACTGTCCAACCGGGCGATGGTCGCCGCCGCCGGTCTCATGCCGCGCCGGCTCGCGCTCTACGCGGCCCGTCGCGCCCTCGAGTGACCGCTCGTAGGGTGGTCGTATGAGCATCGACACCGCAGAGATCACCGCATACCTCGACCGCTATGCGCGGTCGCTGAGCGATTTCGACGCCGAGGCGGCCGCGGGGCTGTGGTCGATCCCCGGCATGATCGTCGACGAGACGTTCTCCGGAGTCCTCGACTCCCGGGAGGCGATGGCCCAGGGACTCGAGCAGTCCTACCCCGTCTATCGAAAGCTCGGGCTCGCCTCCGTGGGATACGACCTCCTCGGCGAGGATCACCTGACCGAGGGGCTCGTCATGGTCCGGGTGCGCTGGGACTTCTTCGACGCCGACGGTGCCCGGCTCACCGACAGCATCGCCCACTACCTGCTCCGGCGGGAGGACGAGGGTCTGCGGGCGACCGTGTGCGTGCAGACCGACGACGTGGAGAAGCTCCAGGCGCTCGCCGCCGAGAAGGGCGTCGACCTCTTCGCTCAGGAGGAGTGACCACCCCGCGTGTCGGCGGGCGTCACTGCCTGACACATGGTCGAAAAACCGGTGAAACATCCGCTCGCTACGCTGGCCGCATGAGCGAGACGACTCTCACGGCCAGGGCCGAGACGACCGGCGGGATGAACTTCTACACGCGCAAATGGGTGCGGCCCGAGGACCTCAATGCCAACGGCTCGCTCTTCGGCGGCAGCCTGCTGCGCTGGCTCGACGAGGAGGCCGCGATCTATGCGATCGTCCAGCTCGGCAACCACCGCGTCGTCACCAAGCTCATCTCCGAGATCGAGTTCGAATCGTCTGCCCGCGAAGGCGACATCATCGAGATGGGCTTGGTCGCCACCCACTTCGGGCGCACGTCGCTGACGATGCGGGCGAAGGTCCGCAACATGATCACCCGCAGGGTCATCCTCAGCATCGACCGGCTCGTCTTCGTCGGCGTCGACGAGTTCGGCACGCCGATGCCGCACGGCTACACGACGATCACGTACAAGCGCGACCGGATGACCGCCGAGAACGGATGAGAGTCGAGGGGACCCCTCAGCGGCGAGGGGACCCGCCGGGAGCGGTGCGCTCGCCGGCGACCGGTCCGCTCGGGGCGTCGAGGACTCCGAGGGACTCGAGTTCGGTGCGCAGGTCGTCGGCGCCGGTGAAGACGATGCCGATGATCCCGAGCCGTCTGGCCGCGGCGACATTGGCCTCGAGGTCGTCGACGAAGACCGTGCGCGACGGATCGAGGTCGAAGCGGGAGAGGAGGAGCTCGAAGATCGCCGGATCAGGTTTGATGAGCTTCTCACGGCCCGAGACGACGATGTCCTCGAGCTCGCTGATCGCCGGGGCGGCCACGGGCGCATGGTGGATCGTCTCCGCCGACCAGTTCGAGAGACCGAGCAGCCGGACGCCTGCGCCTTTGAGTTCAGCGACGATGTCGGCCATCCCGGGGATCGGGCCGGTGAGCGAATGCTCGAAGCGCTCGTAGTAGCGGGCGACGATCTCCCCATGGCGGGGATCGACCCGTGCGGCGCGGTCGACCACCTCGGCGACGGTGGCCCCGTTGTCGGCGGAGACGTTGAGGGAGGCGAAGTCAGCCGCGGCGGCGAACTCCTCCCACTCGGCCCGACTCATCTCATCGGAGAGGGGACCGGTCTGGTCCCAGCCGACGAGGACCTGGCCCAAGTCGAAGACGACGGTCGTGGGGACATCGGACATCGGAGCACCGCCTCGGAGTGGATTCGTTCCCGGACCCCCTACGCTACCGCGTCAGGCGAGGAGGACCTCGACCCCGGCGGCGGTGAGTTCGGCGACCGCCTCGGGATCGGCGTCCTCGTCGGTGACGAGGACATCGATGTCCTCGAGCGGGCAGATGCGCACGAAAGCGCTCTTGCCGATCTTGGAACTGTCGGCGACGACGACGACCTGCTTCGCGCGGGAGGCGAGGACTCCGTTGATGCTCGCCTCGCCCTCATCGTGGGTCGTCGCCCCATAGCCGAGAGCGACGCCGTCGACGCCGAGGAAGACGAGGTCGAGGTTGAGCTGGGAGATGACGTCGTAGGCGATCGGGCCGATGAGCTCGTTCGACTGGGGGCGGGCGACCCCGCCGGCGACGACGAGCTTGATGTGCTGGCGCACCGTGAGGAGGTTGGCGATGTTGACGGCGTTGGTGACGACGGTGAGCCGGCTGTCGTAGGTGTGGTGGACGAGATCGGCGCGTTGGGCGAGCGCCTGCGCGGTCTCGCTCACGGTCGTGCCGCCGTTCATCCCCACGGTCATGCCCGGTTTGACGAGTGAGGCGCTGAGCGAACCGATCCGCTCCTTCTCATTCGCCCGCTGCGCTGACTTGTACTTGATCGGAAGGTCGGCGACCCCGGAGGACACGGCCCCGCCCCGCGTGCGCGTGAGCAGCTGCTGTGCCGAGAGGTGGTCGAGATCGCGACGGACAGTCGCCGTCGAGACCGCAAGCCTGTCGGCGAGCTCGTTGACGCTCATGTGATCGTTCTCAGCGAGGAGCTCGAGTACTGCGTTGAGACGCTCATATCGCATCGCGCAACCTCCTGTGCTCCTATGGCATACCGAATGTTGTGCATGAGCGTAGCACTCGGCTTCTCGTCGCGATCAGGCGGAATGCCGTGAGTGGGGAATCTCGAGGAGTTCGGCGAGCGTGGCCGCTCCCGCGCCTCCGGGCGTGTCCTCGTCAGCAGCATCCTCGTCTCCCTCGCTGGTGGGCAGCAGTGGTCGTCAGTCGGTGCGATTCAGGCTCGGTGGGTGGGCTCAGGGGTGCGCAGGTCGGCGGTCGCGAGCGCATGCCGGGCGGCTGCCCGCGCCGCGCTCGCCGAGGAGGCGCCGAGCGCGGCGACGGCCATCGCCTGGCACTGACCGTGGTCGGATTCCCCGATCGCCTCAGCGACCGCGGGCAGCGCCCGCGGCGACATCGACAGCGAGGTCACACCGAGTCCGACGAGCACGCATGCGAGGAGCGGGTCGGCAGCCGCCTCGCCGCACACCCCGACGGGTTTGCCGTGCGCGGTTCCCGCCACGGCGACGGTGCGCACGAGGCGGAGGACCGCGGGCTGCCACGGATCGTTGAGCTCGGCCACGGCACCGAGCTCCCTGTCGGCTGCCATGGTGTACTGCGTGAGGTCGTTCGTCCCGATCGAGACGAAGTCGCATTCGGCGAGGATCGCGTCGGCCATCACCGCTGCCGCGGGCACCTCGATCATCACCCCGGCACGGGAGATGCCGTAGCGCCGGGCGATCATGCGGAAACCCCTGGCTTCGGCAGGGGTCGAAATCATCGGCGCCATCACCCAGGGGTCCACATCCTGCACGCGGGCGGCGATGGCGATCGCCCGCAGCTGGTCCTCGAGCAGATTCGTCGTCGCCCGATATCCCCGGACCCCGAGCGCGGGATTGCGTTCGCCGAGGCCGTGTGACGGGGGCATCGTCGTATCCGTGCCCGTGTCGAGGGTGCGCAGGATGACCTTGCGCTCCGGGACCTCGGCGAGCACAGAGGAGTAGAGCCGCGCCTGGACCTCGATGCTCGGTTGCCGGGTGCGCGTGCGGAAGGCGAGTTCGGTGCGGAAGAGCCCGATTCCGTCGGCCTCGCACGCGGCCACCTCGGCCGCTCCGGCTGCGTCGCCGACGTTGCCGAGGAGTTCGACAGGGTATCCGTCGGCGGTGCGGGTGCCGCCGACGCTGCGTTGTGCGGCCGGTGCCGCTGTGCTGCGGGCGGGTGACTCCGTGACGTCCGCGACGCGGACCCGGCCGGTCCCGCCGTCGACGCGGACGCGCATGCCGGTGCGCAGGGCGGTGGCTCCGGCGGCGACGACAGCGGGGATGCCCAGAGACCGGGCGACGATCGACGTGTGGCTCATCGGACCTCCGGCCTCGGTGATGAGCCCTGCGACGAGATCGGGATTGAGGCCGGCGGCGTCCGCGGCGGAGAGATCGCGGGCGATGAGCACGGTGGGCTCACGGAGCTCGGGGACACCGCCGGCCGCCTCCGACTCTCCGTTCTCGGTCAGCGTCTGCGTGCGCGGGGGTCCGAGCCTCGGTGCCATGAGCTGCACGACGCCGACGCCCGTGCCCGGGCTGACACCGAGTCCGGTGACCACCTCGGCGCTCACTGGGAGGGACTCCCGGACGTGGAGAGCGGGGTGGCCATCGTTGACTCCTCAACGGTCTGCAGCGAGCGCGGGGTCTGCCGTGCGACAGCGAAGGACTCCGCCAAGAACATGAGCAGAGTTGCATAAAAATGCACAAAAAGTCAACGGAATGATCGAAAGTCTCACGCTGTGAGCATCGTGGGGCAACGGATTCCGCAGGCTGAACAGACCGGGAGGATTGCCATAGAATCACTGGTCAGAGAAGCATCCCTCCCGCTATCAGCCTCATCGTCAGCGGCGCGGGCGACGGAAATCGTCGGTGCGCTGCCATCGGGACTGTGATCGGTTGAGTGACGATTCGATCATCTTCGATCATCGAGAGGATCGGCATATGTGCTCGAAGCGGCCGGTGACAGCAGACATGCTGTCACCGGCCGCTCCGATCCGCGTCGGGACGATCAGCGCGGAGGCGTCGACCGTCCCGAGGGAGTCTCTGGGCTGGTGGGCTCAGAGGGGGCGAACGGTCGTGGCCTGGAGGCCCTTCTGTCCCATCTCGGACTCGAATTCGACGTTCTGTCCCTCGACGAGCTCGCGGTAACCGGTCGATTCGATGGCGGAGTAGTGCGTGAAGACATCGGCCGAACCGTCGTCAGGCTGGATGAATCCGTAGCCCTTCTCCGCGTTGAACCATTTCACGGTACCTGTGGTCATATTCTTTGTATCCTTATTCAACTGCGACCGCCGGAGCGGTCTTGATGGTCGGATCCGAGACGGATCCGGCTGTTCACACACAGGGGTCCGAGCGATGGTCGGCGGGTGCCGCACATCGCCGGGCCGTGAGGTGTGAGTTTTCCGTCGGAGGACGCGCGGACGAACCGCAGGTCCGACGGAGATCTGGGGGAGGCGTCGATGCACGACGCGTATGAGAAGGGAGAAGAGGGAAATGAAGCGATGCCCCCACCCTAGCAGAGTCCGCCGGTGCACGGTCGCGCGGCATCCTAGACTGTCCTCGTGACGATCACCGAGGTCCTTCCCTTCCTGGGCGGCATCACCGTCCTCCTCGTCATCACTTTGGCCGTCCTCCGGTTCGCCGAGGTGGGGCTCGGATGGCTGCCCGTCGTGGCGATCGTGCGCGCCGTCGTCCAGCTCGCCCTCGTCGCCCTGCTCCTGTCCGGGGCGCTCACCGCCTGGTGGTCGGTCGCCGCCTTCGTCGGTCTCATGCTCACGACTGCCTCGGTGACCTCCCTGCGTCGGGCCCGCGGGCTTCCGCGCGGACCGCTCGGCGCCGTCCTCGGCGTCGTCATCGGCACCCTCGTCACCCTCGGGCTCGTCCTCGTCCTCGGACTCGTCGATCTCCGGTTCGAACGGATCATCGCGATCGCCGGCATCGTCTCGGGCAACGCGATGACCGTGGCCACGCTGTCGATGCGCCGCTTCGCCTCCGATCTCCACACCGGCTGGGGCGAGGTCGAGGCGTGGCTCTCCCTCGGTGCCCAGCCTCGGCGGGCCGGGAAGCGGCTGCGGCAGACCGCGGTGCGCGAAGCCCTCCTGCCCAACCTCGACCAGACGAAGAACACGGGGCTCGTCACCCTGCCGGGCGCGTTCGTCGGCGCGCTCTTCGCCGGCGCGGCACCGCTCGAGGCCGCCCAGTTCCAGATCGTCGTCCTCACAGCGATCATGCTCGCCGGGGCGATCACTGCCGTCGTCGCCACGCAGGTCGCCTCCGGGGTCGCCTTCAAGCCGGCGGAACCAGCACAGTGAACCCTGCTGAAAAGGACAGATGCCTCCATGTGCAGACAGCGCCCATGATCCGGGTTTAGACTGCCCAGATGTCTACGATCGAGATCACCCAGGACAACTTCGAGACGACCATCAACGACAACTCCATCGTCCTCCTCGACTTCTGGGCCGCCTGGTGCGGCCCGTGCCGCCAGTTCGCCCCCGTCTTCGAGCAGGCCTCCGACGCCAATCCCGACATCGCCTTCGGCAAGATCGACACCGAGGCCCAGCAGGAACTCGCCGGGCTCTTCGCCGTCACCTCGATTCCCACCCTCGTCGCCTTCCGTGACGGCATCGTCGTCTTCGCCCAGCCCGGAGCGCTCGCCGCCCCGCAGCTCGAGCAGGTCATCACCGGGGTCAAGGACCTCGACATGGATGCCGTCCGCGCCGAGATCGCCCAGCGCGAAGCCGCATCCGGCTCCGACGGCGCGAACGAGGGAGCGACCGAACCCGGTCAGGAGAGGTGAGCCGCAGACCGCATCCGGGGTCGGCTGGTGAGTGGGAGGAGCGCTACGCCGGCACCGAGGCGGTGTGGTCGGGCGACCCGAACCCCTCCCTCGTCGACGTCGTCACCGAGCTCGACCTCTCGCCCGGTCGCAGCCTCGACGTCGGTTGCGGCGAGGGCGCCGACGTCCTCTGGCTCGCCGCCCGAGGCTGGCAGGCGGTGGGCATCGACGTGTCCGCGACCGCCATCGACCGAGCCCGCGCCGCCGCTGCGGCCGCCGGGACGAGCGCGGACTTCGCGGTCGCCAACCTCACCGACTGGGCCGGAGCGACCGACGCCCGGAGAGCGGCAGCATTCCCTCGCCGAGGCGGCTTCGACCTCGTCACCGGATGCTTCCTCCACACCCGGATTCCCGACACGCGCGAGGAGCTCCTCTCCCGCCTCGGCGAATTCGTCGCCCCCGGCGGACACCTCATCCTCATCTCCCATGCCGGGATCCCGCCGTGGGCCGCCGGCCACTCCGGCGGTGGCGACGGGTCGCATGACCACGATGCCGGCCGCGACGCCCATGCTGGTCACGACGCCCACGACGAGAACGACTTCCGCGGTCCGGAGGAGGACTTCGCCCTGCTCAAGGCGAGCGGAACCGGGGACTGGGAGCTCGACCTCGGCGAGATCCGCACCCGTGCGGTGACCGCTCCGGACGGCTCCTCAGTCGACCTCGACGACGGCATCCTCGTGGCAAGGAAAGTTTAGGCATTCTTCACTACACGACGTAGAGGTCGCGGGGGTAGGATGACGCCATGGCTCGGTTCAGCTTCCTCGAGTGGCCGGTACTCCGGCAGTTCCGTTCGTCCGACCCGACTGGACGCGGCGAATCCGTCGTGTCCCCGCAGACGCGCAACACGGTGCCGCGGACGACGACGGCCGACAAGGTCGTCCAGTCGGTCTGCCCCTACTGCGCCGTCGGCTGCGGTCAGCGGATCTTCGTCAAGGACGACAAGGTCGTCGGCATCGAAGGCGACCCCGACTCGCCGATCTCCCGCGGACGCCTGTGTCCGAAGGGCTCGGCGAGCGAGCAGCTCGTCAACAACCCCTCCCGACAGACCGAAGTCCTCTACCGCGCCCCCAAGGGCAGGGACTGGCAGAAGCTCGACCTGAGCACCGCGATCGACATGATCGCCGACCGCTTCATCGAAGCCCGCCGCAACCACTGGGAGGACGTCGACGACAAAGGTCACCCGCTGCGGCGGACGATGGGGATCGCCAGCCTCGGCGGGGCGACCATCGACAACGAGGAGAACTACTTCGCGAAGAAGCTCTTCACCGCGGCCGGGGCGATCCAGATCGAGAACCAGGCCCGCATATGACACTCCGCCACGGTTCCCAGTCTGGGAACCTCATTCGGGCGCGGCGGCGCCACTCAGCCCGTCCAGGACATGGCGAATGCCGACTGCATCGTCATCCAGGGCTCGAACATGGCCGAATGCCATCCGGTGGGATACCAGTGGGTGACTGAGGCCAAGGCTCGGGGTGCACGGATCATCCACGTCGATCCGCGCTTCACCCGGACCACGGCGGTGGCCGACAAGCACGTCCCGATCCGGGCCGGCTCGGACATCGTCCTCCTCGGTGCGCTCATCAACCGCGTCATCTCCGACGGGCTCTACTTCGAGGAGTACGTCCGCGCGTACACGAACGCGACGAACCTCATCAGCGACAACTACCTCGATCCCGAGGACCTCGACGGGCTCTTCTCCGGCTACGATCCGGCGACGAACTCGTACGACAACTCGACGTGGGCCTACCAGACCGACGAGGCGGGCGTGGCCCTGCGCGATCCCAACCTCAAGGACCCGCGCAGCGTCTTCCAGATCCTCGCCCGCCACTACTCGCGCTACACCCCTGAGATGGTCGCCGACAACTGCGGCATCTCGGAGGCCGACTTCGAGTATCTGCTCGAGTCGATCACGACGAACTCCGGACGCGACCGGACGACGTGCTTCGCCTACGCCGTCGGCTGGACCCAGCACTCGCTCGGCGCGCAGTTCATCCGCACCGCCTCGATCCTCCAGCTCCTGCTCGGCAACATGGGCCGCCCGGGCGGCGGCATCATGGCGCTGCGAGGACACGCGACGATCCAGGGCTCGACGGACATCCCGACGCTGTTCAACCTCCTGCCCGGCTACCTGCCGATGCCGAGCGCCGGGGTCCATGACACGTTCGACGACTACGTCGCCGCCGTCGGCACCCCGGAGACCCACAAGGGCTACTGGGCCAACGGACGCAGCTACGTCGTCAACCTGCTCAAGGCCTGGTGGGGCGATGCGGCGGCACCGGAGAACAACTTCGCCTTCGACTACCTGCCGCGGATCAACGGCGCCCACGGGACCTACCAGACCCAGGTGCGCATGCTCAACGACGGCGTCGACGGCTACTTCATCCTCGGCCAGAACCCGGCCGTGGGATCGGCGAACGGGCGCATGCAGCGCATGGCGATGAGCCATCTCAAGTGGATGGTCGTGCGCGACTTCAGCCTCATCGAATCCGCCACGTGGTGGAAGGACGGCCCGGAGATCGCGACCGGGGAGCTGAAGACCGAGGACATCGACACCGAGGTGTTCTTCCTCCCCGCCGCCAACCACACCGAGAAGGCCGGGACGTTCACCCAGACCCAGCGCCTCGTCCAGTGGCGTCACAAGGCGGTCAATCCGCCGGGCGATGCGCAGAGCGAACTCGAGTTCTTCTTCGAACTCGGCAATCGGGTGCGAGAGAAGCTCAAGGACTCCGACGATCCGCGCGACCGGCCGCTCCTCGACCTCACGTGGGACTACCCCCTCGACGAGGACGGCGAGGTCGACGCCGAGGCAGTCCTCCGGGAGATCAACGGCTACCATGTCAGCGGCGAGAAGGCCGGGCAGCCTCTCTCCGTCTACACCGAGATGACTGACGACGGCACCACCGCCGGGGGCTGCTGGATCTACGCGGGCATCTACAAGGACGGCGTCAATCAGGCCGCCAGGCGCAAACCGCGCACCGAACAGGACGAGATGGCCCTGGAGTGGGCGTGGGCGTGGCCGGCGAACCGGCGGATCCTCTACAACCGCGCCTCGGCCGACCCCGAGGGCAAGCCGTGGTCGGAGCGGAAGAAGCTCGTGTGGTGGGACGAGGAGAAGGGCCGCTGGGTCGGAGCCGACGAACCGGACTTCCCCCTCGAACGCGAGCCCTCAGCGCACTCCGACGTCCCCTTCGGCGGGCCCAGCCAACTCGACGGCGACGACCCGTTCATCATGCAGGCCGATGGCAAGGGCTGGCTCTTCGCACCCAGCGGCATGGTCGACGGTCCGCTGCCGACCCACTACGAACCGCAGGAGTCGGGGACGAGCAACCCGCTCTACACCCAGCAGAACAACCCGCTGCGCAAGATCATGCGTCGCGAGGACAACCTGTCCGCGCCCGGTGCCGGCTTCCCCGGCTCCGAGGTCTACCCCTACGTGTTCACGACCTACCGGCTCACCGAGCACCACACGGCCGGCGGCATGTCACGGTGGCTGTCCTACCTCTCCGAACTCCAACCGGAGATGTTCTGCGAGGTCTCACCGCAACTCGCCGAGGAACTCGGCCTCGAACCGTACGGGTGGGCGACACTCGTCTCCCCGCGCGGAGCGATCGAGGCCCGTGTCCTCATCACCGAGCGGATGACGCCCCTGACCATCGGCGGACGCACCGTCCACCAGATCGGCCTGCCCTACCACTGGGGCGTCGGCGGCGACGGGGCGTGGGTCGACGGCGATTCGGCCAACGACCTCCTCGGCGTGACGATGGATCCCAACGTCTTCATCCAGAACGGCAAGTACGTCGCGGGCACCGCAATGGCGGGCAGGCGACCGCGCGGTCCCGAACTCGTCGACTTCGTCGAGAAGTTCCAGCGTGAGGCGGGGCTGACCCCCGAATCGGGCAACGAACTCGTCACCGTGCCGCCGGAGGTCGTCGACGAGGCGGCCGCCGCGGGATCCCCGGCGACGACCGGCGGACACAACGAGCGCGGAGGCGACTCCGCGGTCGGCGTCACCCCCGGTCGCACGTACGGTGCCGACGAGAGCGGAGACTCCGGCGGCGCCTCGGCGAAGGGGCACCGCGAGGTCACGGACTCCGGGGACTCGTCCGACGCCGTGGACGGTCAGGGCGAGGGCTCGGCCGGTTCGGACCGCCCGACATCGTCGGGAGGCACCGATGCGGTCGGCGGGTCCGAGGCTCAGTCGGGAAGCACCGACGACCAGCCGAAGAAGCGCGTCGACGCGAACTTCGCCGTCGACGGCGACCCGACCGACGGGGACCCGGACTACGGCTACGACGCCGAGGGCCGACCGTACGAACCGGTCGATCCCGAGCAGCCGGCGAACGCCTGGGAGTACGAGAAGCGAGCACGCAGACGCGACGATGAGCGCGCTGAGGAGAAAGAGGAGGACGACTGATGGCGGCACCGACGCTGGATGGCGGCACCGTCGCGGACGGCCACTGGCACGACTCGACGCACCACCGCAAGGGATTCTTCACCGACACCTCGATCTGCATCGGCTGCAAGGCGTGCGAGGTCGCGTGCAAGGAATGGAATCACAACCCGCAGGACGGCAACTTCGAGATCCTCGGGATGTCGTACGACAACACGGGTGAGCTCGGTGCCAACACGTGGCGTCACGTCGCCTTCATCGAACAGGGCAAGGAGCAGATCGAAGCGGCGAGGGAGTCGGGTCGCAAGCTCGTCAACCTCGGCATGCCCGGGATCCGCCCGCGCACGGATGAGACCTCCGGCCCCCAGCCGGTGGGCGGGGCAGGCGGAGGTCTGCCGTCGTCGCCGCAGCTCGACGTCGACCTGCTCGCCCCCGGAGCCCTCGACCCCGTCGACTTCGACGGCGTCGACACGACGCCGCCGGACACCGCGGACTTCCGCTGGCTGATGTCCTCGGATGTGTGCAAGCACTGTACGCACGCCGGCTGCCTCGACGTCTGCCCGACCGGTGCGCTCTTCCGCACCGAGTTCGACACCGTCGTCGTCCAGGCCGATGTCTGCAACGGCTGCGGCACGTGCGTGGCCGGCTGCCCGTTCGGCGTCATCGAACGCCGTGACGACGGCACGATCCGTCCGCCCACGGACCGCAACGGCAACGAGCGGCCCCTGGACACCGACGACATTCCGAACATGCACACGGCGAACAAGTGCACACTCTGCTACGACCGCCTCGTCGAGGGTCAGACCCCGGCGTGCGCGCAGACGTGCCCGACGACGTCGATCAAGTTCGGCGACCGAGAGGACATGGTCGCCCAGGCGCACGACCGCGTCGCCGAGCTCCATGCGAAGGGACTCACCGAGGCGCGCCTCTACGGGGCCAACCCCAACGACGGCGTGGGCGGCACCGGATCGGTCTTCCTCCTCCTCGACGAGCCCGAGGTCTACGGCCTGCCGCCGGACCCCAGGGTCGCGACGAAGGACCTGCCCGCGATGTTCGCCACCGCAGGCATCGCCGCGCTCGGCATGATCGCCGCGGCCGGTCTGTCCTTCCTCGGGAGCCGACGTCCATGAGCACATCCGAATACGATTCCTACCGTCCCCCTGAGCCCGAAGGCGGCCGGAAGAAGCGTCGCCGAGGCGGTCGTGGGTCCGGTTCCGGCCGTCAGGGCGGCTCCGGCGGCGGCTGGCAGAACCGCGGCGCCGACGGCGGACGCGAGATGCCGATGGTCGAGGACGTCGAGTTCACGTCCTACTACGGTCGACCCATCGTCAAACCGCCGCCATGGGGACATGAGATCTCGCTCTACCTCTTCCTCGGCGGCCTCGCCGGGGGGTCGACGCTGCTCGGGCTCGGCTCGCAGCTGAGCGACCGGCCGGGCATGCGGGCGGCGACCCGGCTGACCGCGATCACCGCGACCGCCGTCGGCGGTGCCGCGCTCGTCAAGGACCTCGGGCGTCCCGAGCGGTTCATCAACATGATGCGCGTGGTCAAGGTGAGCTCCCCGATGAGCCTCGGCACGTGGATCCTCTCCGGGTTCGGCGTCGGGGCGGGCATCACGTCCGTCATCGAGGTCGACCGGCTGACGAGGGAGAAGCTCATCCCGCTCGGTCCGTTCCGGAAGCTGCTCCACGCCCTCGAGCTGCCTGCGGCCCTCGAGTCGGCGCTGTTCGCGACCCCCCTGGCCGCGTATACGGCCGTGCTCCTCGGCGACACCGCGGTGCCGACGTGGAACGCGGCCGGCCGCAACGGACTGCCGTATGTCTTCGTGTCCTCGGCGTCACTGGCCGCCGGTGGTGCGGCGATGGCGCTCTCGCCGGTGCGCGAGGCCGAACCGGCCCGCCTGCTCGCCCTCATGGGGTCGGCCGGAGACATGTACGCGATGTCGCAGATGAAGAAGCGCATGCACCCGGTCGAGGTCGAACCGATGGAGGACGGCGAACCCGGTCACAAACTCCACCGGGCCGAGAAGCTCCTCATTGCCGGCGCGATCGGTGCCGCCGTCGTCGAGGTCGGAGCCCGCGTGTTTGCGAAGAAGCTCGGATCGCGGACCGGGGACAAGGCGCTCGGCGTCGCGAAGGGTGCGGCCAAGGGCGCTGCCTCCGGGTTGGTCTCGGGTGTCGCGTCTCTCAAGGGCGCGGGAGTCGTCAAGGCCGCGGCGAGCGGGGCGGCCGGTCGCGTCGCCGCCTCGGGTGCGGCGACGGTGGCCGCGAACAAGGCGGGCCGGAGCTGGAAGACGCGGACTCTGCTGCGGACGCTGTCCGTGGTCAGCGGTGCGGCACTGGCCGCCGCCTCGGCGTACACGCGTTTCGGTGTGCTCGAAGCCGGCATCGAGTCGACGAAGGATCCGCGCCACGTCATCGAACCCCAGCGCGCCCGCCTCGCAGAGCGCCGCGCCCGCGGCATCACCGACGACTCGATCACCACCGCGTGACCAGCGCGGTGCTCGGGGAGTTTGTGCAGCTGCGTGCGCTGGATGCGCGGGGAGTGTCGTCGCGACGCACCCTGGGCGGCACGTCATACCCTTAGCGGCAGT
>NZ_SJXG01000032.1:0-124410 GCF_012027885.1 Brevibacterium sp. LS14 | reverse complement strand
AACACTCCCGGTCGGCGGGGGTCTGATCGGTGGAGTGTGCAGATGGCGCGGGTGGGGTTGTCGTTCAGCGACAGGTCGGAGATCTCGGCGGCCTCGAAAGCGGGCTGGTCGGTGCGGAGGATCGCCCGTCACCTGGGGCGTTGCCCGTCGGTGATCTCGCGGGAGCTTCACCGGAACTCGACGAAGACCCGCGGCTACCAGGCCGTGACCGCAGACGTCAGAGCGCAGCGTCGGCGAGCTCGCCCGCAGCAGCGGAAGGTCGCGGGGGATCCGGTGCTGCAGGCGAGGGTGGACGCCGACCTGGCCGCGTCCTGGACGCCGAACGAGATAGCGGGCCGGTTGCGTCTGGAGGCGACAGACCCGACCGTTGAACGCATGGCGAACTCTCCTGACGCACGCGGCCGAACCGTCTCCGGTGAGGCTATCTACCAGTACATCTACGCAATCCCGAAGGGTGAGCTCGCCCGCAAGGGCATCTTCCTGCAGTCCAAGCGGACCAAGCGCCGACCACGTACGACCGGGCGGACGCGCGGTGGCCCAATCGTAGGTATGGTCCCGATCGCGGAGCGAGGTGAGGACGCCGCCCAGCGTCGGGTGCCGGGGCACTGGGAGGGTGACCTGATCATCGGGAAGAACGGCACCTCGTGCGCGGCGACGCTGGTGGAGCGGATGAGCGGGTTCACCGGGCTGCTGGCCCTGCCCTCGAAACACGCCGAGCCAACCGCTGACGCGGTCATCGAGTTTTTCAACGACCTGCCCGAGATGATGAAGGCATCGTTGGCGTGGGACCAGGGCAGCGAGATGGCCCAGCACGCGAAGGTCTCCCTGGCCACGGCGATGCCGGTCTACTTCGCCGATCCCCACTCGCCCTGGCAGAGGCCCAGCAACGAGAACACGAACCGGCTCTACCGGGAGTATCTGCCCAAGGGCACGGTGATCCCCGATCACCAGCCCTACCTCACCACCATCGCCGAGGAGATCAACAATCGACCCCGCCGCCGACTGGGCTATCTCACGCCCACCGAGGCATTCGCTCGACTGCTCGCCGGCGAGCCCCATGTTGCTTCGACGCCTTGACATCGCCGGGAACTGATCCGTCTTCGTGGGTAGGTATCTGTCCGCACAGCCACACTATGCCGCCTGCGGTCGCCGAAGCGGCGTACGGCAGGACTTCGCCGCGTGGATTGCTGCGGTAGGTGACCTCGGTCATGGTCTGATCTCCTTGTCCGGTTGGTTGAAGACTGCAGCGATCTTTCGCGTCAGTTCCCACTGCTTGCCAGAGACGCCCATACCGTTACTGGACGCACCAGCTCGACGAGCGATCAGATCTTCAGCCGAATGCGACACACACTGTTCGAAAACCGACGCCCACTCACCGCCGTCGACTGCGACGACAGTCTGACCATCATTGAGTTCCACGGGAAGCCGATCGAGGAAATCGGCCACCTCTCCCCTCATCGTCACCAGGTCGCCCGCAGCCGTCGCACCGCGCAATGACAGCTCGCCCGCGCAGCGCCGAGCCGCGTAGACAGCGCCATCCAGGCGGGATGCGCCCAATCTCAGATGCGCATCGAGCAGTCCGTTGAGCTCATTCATCTCACACCTGACCGCGGTTGCCCGATCTGCGCACGTGGCCAACTCGACCGCGGAGGCCGCGAATGCGAGCAGACAGAGCGGCTGCGAAGAAACGAGATCGACGACCGCAGTCTTCTCAGATTCGAACCAAGTGACCTCACAGGTCGTATCCGACCATCCGTGAGCCGCGATGGCGAGAACCGACTGCAGCCCTATGCCCTCGTTGAGCTCGGCGAACTGCACGGCCTCCGATGCTTCCTGGGCCTCACCATGGCTGGCTCCGAGAACCCTCAATGCGCGATACGAGACCTCTCGCATTTCACGCAGGCTCACGCGTTCGATCATGCACGATGCCGCCATCACGCGATCCTCCTTCCGGGAAGACTTCGTCGAAGAGGCGCAGCCAGTTCTCTCCCAATACGCCTAGGGCCTCCGTCTCCGTGAACCCGACTGCCAGAAGGCCCTCTGTCAGCCTGGGGAAGTCCTCGGGTCCAGTGAACCAGTGCGGCCATGCCGGCCACGTGGCGGTCTCCTGCGACGGGGGACGCCACCGTCCACTGCGCAGCCATTCGACGAATTCGTCGCCCCAGTTCCTAGTGCAGTCGCTGCCGAGGCCGACATGCCCTATGCCGACCTGCTCCGCCAGGCGGTAGACCATCTGACAGAAATCGCTGAGCTGGGCGTGCGCTCCGCCGACGACGTTTGGGTAAAGGCAGGCGCCGATGACACCACCGCGTGATGTCACCGCTTCGATGACAGCATCAGGTTTGTTGCGGGGACTACTGACGAACCAGTCCGGGTTCGAATGGGTGATAGCCACCGGAGATGCCGATGCTTCGGCCGCGTCGATCGACGTGCGGTCGCCTACGTGCGACAGATCGATGAGGACCCCCGCGCGATTCATCTCGTGCACGACGTTGACCCCGAAACGAGTCAGACCGCTGTCAGTGGGTTCGTAGCACGAGCCCCCGACGCTGTTCTGATTGTTGTAGGTCAACTGCACGATCTTGACCCCGAGTTGAGCGAATACTCTGACCAAGCGGTAGTCGTCCCCGTAGAGGCTTGTGTTCTGCGTCCCGAGAATGACCGCGACCCGGCCTTCAGTCTTCGCCCTCCGAATATCCTGGCTCGAACGCGCCAACGTCACGATATCGCTGTTTCGGTCGGCGAACTGGTTCCATTCGCCGATCGCACGGATGCTCTCCTCGATGCCCTCCCACACGCTCACAGTCGCATTGACGGCTGTCACTCCGCCGGAGATCAGTTCCTGGAGAACTGCGCGAGACCAGTTGTTGATCTGCAGTCCATCGACGATGATCGCGTCATGATGGAACTTCCTGCCATGGGTCATGCCTTCCCTGCGCTTTCAGCTCGGTGGTTGGACTCGGGTCGGAGCGGGAACATCCAGTCATCGTCAGCAGTGCCGGCGTTGATGTCCGCCACTCGCGGTGCGCCCGAGAAGAGGGTCACCCGCAGCCAGTCCGTCGATTGCGGGTTGTAGTTGTCCATGCCGTAAACGGCCAGCTGGAGACGCTGCGGATTGAGCGGAAGGAACCCGCTCGAGCGCAGATTGGCTCGCAACTCTCCGAATCTCAACGGACCGACCTTCTGCACTCGTGCGACAGCGGCTCGAAACCTGGGTTGGGAGACGAGGAATTCTGCGACGGTGAGATCGCTTGGCAACGACGCTACCGACTCTCGCAGGTTGTGGATCTCCTCGGCGACGTTGACACCATGTTGCATGTCGAGGCCCTCGTCCGAACCGGTGCAGCCCCTTCGAGGCTCCTCGCTCGTGGCAGAAGTGAACCAGAAGCGGTCGGTCTGCGACGAGTCGGAGAAGTCGAATTCATCGATCCACGAGTAGTCCCTGCCGATCGCATCACGAAGATGCCCGATTCGCCATTTCGGATCGACGTGGCGATCTTCGACGCGGACCAGAGACGCCTCCACCTCCGAGTCGAGGTCACCGGTGAGTTCGGTGATCACAGTGGCTACGATGCCTCTTACTTCGGGGCCCGCGCGATCCGCAGCATCGTGGAGAGTCCGCCAGGGAGTAGCCGTCGCCGTCGAGTTCATGGTGCCGAAGTCGACGTACTCCCTCACAAGAGCGCTCATGGGGTCAATACTTTCGGCCAGTCGTTCGCCGGAGGTGAAGGGCACAGGCTCGTCGGGGCCCTGTTGGCGAAGGTAGGCGGCAATTCGCTCCAACAGCGTTGCCACGGTGAAGACAGGCTCACTCGAGGGCCGATCCTCACGGTCGAGCGCCGTTGCAAGAGGAAACTCTCGCGACCATAGCCAAGCATCGAGGATCTCCGGATGATTGACGACGTACGGTACGAGGCCAAGACCAGTGGCATTGCCCAGACCAAAGTATCGTGCCCATTCTTCGTCGAACGACGCCGCGCCTGGATTCTTTGCCCTGGCGCAGTGTTCGGCTAGGTCGAGACTGAATTCCCTGAATAACCAGGCAGCGATCATGTGTGCTCGGTACGGAACCGCGAGCACATGTTCCGCGGCGAAACCCTCGAAGTCCCTCATGCCGAACTTCCCGTTGCTGTAGAACGCGGTCGACCGGAGGAGATACGGGGACAGACCTAGGATGTCAGCATTCGGCTGCCGACCTGCTGCCAGGTCATTCACTACCTGGTCGAAGAATCGCACGCTCCGATTCGCCCGGCCCCAGATGACCGTGCTCGGCATCGCGCGACCCTCCTCTTGGACGGTCACGTGTGACCGGAGGTCTTCGATGGCACCTGCATCGAGCGAACCTTCGACGAGCGCGCCCGTCACATCCCATCTCTCTGCGATCACTCTGTCAGTGCGCGCATCCTCCGAGATCACCTGGGAGAAGAGGGCAAGTGTGAGAAATTGGTCCTGGCTGGCCGAGATCTCGTAAGCGGCAGTGCCTCGGCCCAAGTCGTCGAGCTCGAAGACGGTTCGCCGAATGGTCCAATGATCGAGCGACATCTTTCGAATGAGCTGTCGCGCGAAACTGTGCCGTGTCGCTCTCGCGCCGCCCATATCAGTCGGGCGGCAGACTTCTGCGGGACTGCGCATGGATACATCCGCAATGTTCGTCATCACTGTCATTCGCCGTCCTCAGGTCACTGGGCTGAGACGCTGGTACGCGGCTTTGGTGATGCTGAAGAACTCGGCTGCAGAGTCACTCGCCTGTTCACGAGGTGCAGGGAATGAAGAGGCGGCAAGGCCGCCGAAGGGCGCGTGAATCTCCGAACCCGTGTTCGGCCCGTTGACTTTGATCAGGCCGGCGGTGAGATCAGCCAAGCAGCGTCGAACGATCCGCTCGTCATCGGTGAACACCGAAGCGGTCAGTCCGAACTCCGTGTCGTTGGCGAGTCCGATTGCGTCGTCGAGATCGTCGGCGCGCATGAGCAGAGGCACTGGGCCGAAGACCTCCTGGCGCGCAATCGCCTGATCCGTGCTTCCCTCGAGAAGAGTCGGAGGCACCCAACACCCGACTGTCGTCGGAATCGGAGCCTGAGCGATGACCTCAGCTCCTTCCGCCACAGCCTGATCGATGGCACTGGTGATCTCTTCCGCCGCACGCGCATTGATGACCGGGCCGAGCTCGCTCTCAGAGTCGGTACCCGGTCCGACGCGAAGTGCCGTGAACCGCCTGACCAGTGCCTCTCGAAGCGGTTCGTAGCTGTTTCCCACTGCGATGATCCGGCGAACTGCCGTGCATTTCTGACCGGTGCTGTTGACTGAGGCGGCGACGATGAGTTCAGCGGCGTTTTCGACATCCGCGTCGGGGAAGACGAGGGCCGGATTGTGTCCGCCGAGTTCCATCTGCAGACGTGCGCCGCGGCCCGTGACCGTCGCCCTGATCTGTTCACCGACTGGGACGGAACCGGTGAACGAGACCGCATCGATCGCCGAGTTGCCAACGAGGTGCGAGCCGAGCGAGCCCGGGGCCAAGACGAGGTTGAGCACCCCGGACGGCACACCTGCCTCGTGGAGGATCTCTGCGAATACCGCCGCGCACGCTGGGGTGTCGCTCGCAGGTTTCCAGACGACGGTGTTTCCCCACAGGAGCGCCGGAGCGATCTTCCACGCCGGGATCATGATGGGGAAGTTCCACGGCGTGATGATGCCCACTACGCCGACCGGTCTGCGCAGTGTGCGCACGACCTCCTCCGGATGAGTAGCAGGGTAGGTGGCCCCGTTCGGACGGCGAGAGGCAGCGGAGTGATAGTGCAGGGTCTCGACTGTGCCGGCGACTTCGATTCGCGAATCCGTGAGGGTCTTTCCGTGCTCACGAGTCATCAGCTGCGCGACCTCATCCGCTCGATCGTCGAGTATGTCCGCAGCCCTTCGCAGGATCGTTCCACGAGCGAGAACGCCCACCTGATCCCACTCTCGCGCGGCCGCTACGGCCGCTCCGACCGCAGCATCGATCTGTTCTTCGGTGACGGCACGATAGGCGGCGACAGCGGCTCCATCCGGGTCGGCCGGATCGAGACTTCGGACATCTCCGCCGTCGCCGTTCACCCACTCTCCGCCGATGAGGCTGCGGATTTTCTGAGGTCCGTTCATCATGTGCTGCTCCTTGCTAGGTCGGTGTGGCGTATAGGGATGTGTACTGACTGGATATTCACGTCGCGGCGTCCGGCTCCACCCGGGGTGCCTCTTCTCGTGTCGCCCGCAGGCCGATCTGCCTTTTCCGCGAAACCACCCCCTGCTCAAGGGCCAAATTCCGCAGAAGGACTGGTGCTGCAACAAGGGAGGGCAGCATGACGAAGCCGACGGGAACAGCGGCGATGACGATCGCAGACTGGAGGGCGCCGACTCCTCCATCGCCGATCGAGATCAGGACTGCGGCAGCTGCTCCGATGAGCACCGCCCAGATCACCCGGAGACGGGGGCCCGGATCTCCTGCGCTCATGCACGACTGAGAGATCGCGAAAGACATCGAATCTGTCGTCGTCGCGACGAAGGTCATCGTCAGCACCAGAAATCCGATGGCGATGGGAACAGACATCGGCAGTTCTGAAGTGATCGCGATGATCGCAGCAGGCAGTCCGTCGTCCGCAAGGGGTCCAGTCACTGCCCCCGGGGCCTTTTGATCCACGTAGATGCCCGTGCCGCCGAGCACGGCGAACCAGACGGTCGTCGCAATCGGCGGCAGGATACTCGTGCCGATGAGCAGGTCCCGAGCGGTCCTCCCCCTTGAGATCCGCGCCACGAAAATGGCCATCAGCGGAGCGTATCCGAGGAACCACCCGAAGAAGAAGACCGTCCAGCTCGCGGTCCATGCGCTGTCACCCTGGAAGAGCGAGAGCGGAACGAAGTTGGCAATGTACAGGCCCAGCCCTCCCAACAGGCCGCGTAAGACATACCAGGCGGAGCCGAGCGCCAGGACTACGGCGATCAACCCCAGAGCTAAGAAGACGTTGACGCTGCTGAGCAGCTGAATGCCCTTGTTGATTCCGGAGAAGACGCTCACGCCTGCAATTGCCGTGAGCACGGCGATCACCATCACCTGAACCCAATAGACGTCTGGGATGCCGAAGAGCGACTCCAGGGCATAGGAGATCTGGAGGCCGAGGAAACCGACAGGACCAATGGTCCCAGCAGCAACGGAAACGATGCACACGACGTCGACCACCGCACCGACACGGCTGGTGGCCGCCTTTCTGCCGAGGATCGGATAGAGCAGGCTCCGCGGACGCAGTGGCAGTCCCTTCTCCGCTGCGATCATCATGACGATTGCACCCAGCGAGCCGAGGATCGCCCAAGCGAGAAAACCCCAGTCAACGAAGCTCACGGCCAGTGCGGCGAATACGCCCTCTTGGCTGCCCTGCTCAGTTCCCGCGAAGTACGGAGGCACGGTCGAATAGTGGTACAGCGGCTCGGCGGCAGCCCAGAACACTCCCCCTCCAGCCAGAAGTGTGGTCATGATCATGGCAATCCATTTGAAGCGACCGTATTCGGGCGCAGCCGATCCTCCGAGACGCGCCTTCGCCCACGGGGTGAAGATGAGCGCAAGTGCGACGAAGAACGTCAACAGGAGAAGCCACTGCCAGTAGAGACCGAACCACGACGTGGCCGCTGCGAAGCCGAATGCGACACCGTCCGCGACGAAGTCGGGCGCGACGAGTGCGGCGACGACGAATGCAGCGAGGATTCCCGTGCTCCACCCTGCAACCGACCAGTCGGCACGGGGACGAGGGTCGTCAGAATCTGCCGGAGCGTAATTGGGGTCTTTGCTCATTGATCGAATCCGTTCATCAAACCGGGCCGCGTTGCCCGAGCTGACACTTCTGCGTGCCGTTTTCATCGTCCAGCGTAGGGAGCTGAATCATTTCAGTCCAAGACTTGTTTAGTATTGATTGATTCATAATTGGCAATACTGCAGAATGTCGATATGGAACTCAGGCAACTCAGATACGCGGTCGCGGTCGCCGAAGATCTGCATTTCGGCCGGGCCGCCGATAGACTCCATGTGGCCCAACCCTCGCTTTCGCGACAGATTCGCGACTTGGAGCGGAGCCTCGACGTTCGAATCTTCGACCGCACGAGTCGCACAGTTGTGCTGACGGCAGCCGGAGAAGCCTTCATTGAAATGGCGCGACGGACAATCCGAATGGCTGATGCGGCAAGTGACACAGCGCGCGCGGCTGCATCAGGGTGGACGGGTCGGGTCGCACTCGGGTTCGTCACCTCAGCTGCCGGAGAGATCCTCCCGCCGCTCGTTTCCTCTCAGCGGCGCATCCGCCCAGCAGTACTACTTGACCTGCGTGAACTCAACTCCTGGCAGCAGGTCGAAGCTCTCCGACGCGGCGAGATCGACCTGGGGATCACTCGCGACGTCGCACCTGCCGACGACCTCACAGTGACGCCGCTCTTCCACGAGCGTCTGGTCGTTGCGGTTTCCGACGCTCACCCGCTTGCCACCTCCGATACAGTCGGTCTGGACGATCTCTCAGGTTTCGACTTCGTCGGCCTCCCACGCCTGAGTGCTCCGCGCACGTGGAGCCTGTTGTCGGGCCTCGCCTTCACCTCGCCCAGCCCCTTCCCGTTTGCTCAAGAAGCGCGGCAGTTCACCACAGTGCTCGCGCTCGTTGCAGCGGAACTGGGAATCGCGATCGTCCCGCACTCCGTGAAGAGCCTGAGACGGGAAGGGATCCGTTATCTGCATTTGCGAGAGCCCGAAGCCTACAGCGAGGTCCAAGTCGCTCGCCGCAGTAAGGAGTCTCAGATCAGCGTCCTTCAGTTCCACGACCTGACTGTCGAAACCCTGAAGTCAGTCGAACTCACCGGAACTCAAGGGACCGGGTGACAAGCTCGAACAGTGCGGTGACACCTAATCGACCAACCGGATTTCGCGAACCCGGCGACCGGTCAAGTACGCCATGGCCCGCCGCAGTGCCTCACGCGATCGCGACGACCGTCCCGGCGACGACGAGGAGGATGAGGTAGCCCCACGCGTGGACGAGGTCGGGGATCCGCGGCACGCGCCTGCGCAGAAGCACGATGATCGGAATCGCCCCGAGGAGGAGGGCGGCCGCCGATCGCACGTCGACGGACCCGACGAAGCCGGGTGCCTCGACCTGCCCGTGCGCGGTGAGCGTGATGATCACCGCCGGGGTCATGATGATGAGCGTGAGCGGGTTCGCCAAGGTCGTCGCCACCGTCATCGTCGCTCCCGAGCGCCGCATCATCGGCACGGTCATCACACTGCCTCCCACCCCGAGGAACGAGGCGAGGCCGCCGATCGGCACACCCCACACCGGTGAGATGCCGCGACCGCCCTCGCCCGTCTCGGCGTCGGCCTCGGGTCTCCTCCGGAAGAATCCCGGGCGCAGCACGATGTCGACGGCCGTGACGGCGACGTAGACGACGAAGCCCCACTGGAGGAGCATCTCGGGGGCGAACCGCGCGGCGAGTGCGCCGAGTCCCCCGCCGAGTGCGAGGAGACCGAAGAGCCACCACCTGCCGGTCAGGTGTGCCAGCGTCTCCCGCCTCGTCGAGACGGTGGCGACGAGGGCGCCGACGAGCATGACGAGCGCCGAGGTGGCCGCGGCCACGCGCGCGGTGTCCGCACCGAGGTCGGCGTCGACGACGGTGATGATCGGCACGGTGACGAACCCGCCGCCGAAGCCGAAGAGCACGGTCGTCAGGCCGACGAGCACCCCGACGAGCACGAGCACCGCGAAGTCCATCTCCCCATCACACCGCACGCGAGCCCGGCGGACAAGGGCTGTGCCACGACCGTCGCTCCCGACGGGACCTCTCCGCGGCGACCGGACAGGGGGACTTGACTCACGGTCGTAGGCTGAGGACATGGAGTTCAGATATCTCGGAAACAGCGGTCTGAAGATCTCGGAGATCACGTACGGCAACTGGCTCACCCACGGTTCCCAGGTCGAGAACGACATCGCCACGCAGTGCGTCCATGCCGCGCTCGACGCCGGCATCTCGACCTTCGACACCGCCGACGTCTACGCGAACACGGCGGCCGAGCAGGTCCTCGGCGATGCGCTGGCCGGCCAGCGTCGCGAGTCGCTCGAGATCTTCACGAAGGTCTACTTCCCCACCGGCCCCAAGGGCCACAACGACACCGGACTGTCACGCAAGCACATCATGGAGTCGATCAACGGGTCGCTCACCAGACTCGGCACCGACTACGTCGACCTCTACCAGGCCCACCGGTACGACTACGAGACGCCGCTCGAGGAGACGATGCAGGCCTTCGCCGACATCGTCCGCGCAGGCAAGGCGCTCTACATCGGGGTGAGCGAGTGGAACGCCGATCAGCTGCGTGCGGCGCACTACCTCGCCCGTGACCTCGGGATCCAGCTCATCTCGAACCAGCCGCAGTACAACATGCTCTGGCGGGTCATCGAGGAGCGGGTGGTGCCGACGTCGAAGGAGCTCGGCATCTCTCAGATCGTGTGGTCGCCGATCGCGCAGGGCGTGCTCACCGGCAAATACAAGGTCGGGCAGCCGGCCCCCGCGGGCTCACGGGCGACCGATGAGAAGGGCGGGGCCGACATGATCTCCCGCTACATGAACGACGAGACGCTCACCGCGGTCGCGAAGCTCGAGCCGATCGCCTCCGACCTCGGGCTGACGATGGGTCAGCTCGCGATCGCGTGGGTGCTCGCCAACGACAACGTCGCCACAGCCCTCGTCGGGGCGTCACGTCCCGAGCAGGTCGAGTCGAATGCGGCCGCCGCCGGGGTCAGACTCGACGCCGAGGTGCTCGCCCGAATCGATGAAGCCCTCGGTGATCTCCCCGAGACCGATCCCGCGAAGACCCAGTCCCCGCCCACCCGCATCGTCTGAGGGCGGTCCCTTCCCCGCCGAGGCGGCTCTGCCGGGCCGTCAGTACGGAAGTCCCGTGAACCGGTCGATCCTCGGGTTCTTCGGCTCGACCGGTTCGACGATGTGGGAGGTCGCGCACGCGGTGAGGACGCCGGCGGGCAGGCCCAGGGCGAGCGCGAAGAGCAGGGCCGACCACTCATACGCGCCGATGTAGTCACCCGGACCCTGGATGATCATTCCGAGGATGTTCAGGGCGACGAGCACGGAGACGAGACCGAGGCCGAAGCAGCAGAGCACCGCGCCGACTCGACTGCGCAGCCGAGGGGCCGCCAGACGCACCGCGAACTCCGCTGGGATGCCCATGACCAGACCGAGTACTCCCCCGAATGCGGTGCTCACAACGAGCATGACGATCTGCCCGGGGTCGAACTCGAGAACGACAAGCGAGATGATGAGGCCGCTCGCGGCGCCGATCCCCGCGGTCAGAAGCACGAACCTGCCGAAGGAGAGCCGCTTGCGAAAAGTCGGAGTCATACCGTCACTCTCTCACGGTCGGTCGTCTCCGTGTCGCGCGGCCAGATCCTCGCTGAGTCCGCGCACGAGCGCTCGTGCCTCGGGCGGGTCGAGGATCTCGATGTGGTCAGCGAACTGGATGAGCTGGCGCACCCCGTCGACCTCGTCGTAGCCGACGGTGATCTTCAGCCCCTGCCGACCCGAATCGTCCGCGCCCCGGCCATAGGCGTCGAATGGTTCGACGCTGAGCAGTCGGCTCCCGAGGATCCGCCGGGCGAGGTCCTCGGTCGCCGTGTCGAGGAGCGCGGTGACGACGACGTCGCGTCGCTGTTCGAGCGCTGAGACGAGGTTGGCAGCCACCTCGGCGAGGGGAGCGCTCGACCGGACCTCCTTCGACTCATCGAGCTCGCGCCACGATTCGAGGCGGGTGAGAGCGAACATCCTCGGGCGCGCGTCGACCTCGGCGATGAGGTACCAGCGCCCGCCGCGGGAGTAGAGGCCGTGAGGATCGACGATGAGGCGCTCGGCATCCGTGCGGCCGCTCGTCCGATACCAGAGGGAGAGACGGTGCCCGCGACGGAGCGCGTCGAGGAGCGATCCGGCCTCGATCGCCCGCTCGGCGTCGAACCAACCCGCGGTGTCGATGGCGACGAGGTCGCTCAGCCCCGGCGACGGACCGTCGGCAGCGGTGCCCCCAGTCCCCGGAGTTCTCGGCCACGGCGCCCGGGTCGAGAGCTTCCGTGCGGCGCTGCGGGTGTGGGCCTCGAGACCCAGCTCGCGCGCACGGGCGACATCGAGGCCGACGAGACCGAGCGCCTCCGTCTCCCTGTCGGAGAGTCGGGCGACGTCGACGTCGGCGGCATAGACGAGCGAGATCCCGCCGTAGCGGCCGCGTTCGGCGACGACGGGGACGTCCGCCTCGGCGAGGGCGTCGATGTCGCGGAGGATGGTGCGCTTGGAGACGGCGAACTGCCCGGCGAGATCGGCCGCCGTCGTCCGCCTGCCTGACTGGAGCACGGTGAGGATCGCGAGGAGTCTCTGCGGGCGCTCCATCGCAGCTCCTCACAATTTCTCGACGACCACACCCAAAGATGACATGGACTGTCACCTTCTGCTGTCACTGTAGTCGGGTCAGCACAGGCATACCAGCAGAGGAGGCAGCCATGCCCACCCCGAACCTCTTCCTCGTCTACGTCACCGACGTCGAGGCCGCGACCGCGTTCTACTCCGACCTTTTCGACATGTCGCCGGCGATGGTCACACCCCGCTATGTCCCCTTCGAGGTCGCCCCGGGTGTCCTCTTCGCCGTGTGGAGCGGGGGCGCCGAGGCGATCACCCGGGCCGGAGCCCGCACCTCCGAGGTCGGACTCATGGTTCCCGGATCCGCTGAGGCGGTCGACGCGGTCTTCGCCGAATGGACGGGCAAGGGCGTCGACGTCGTCGAGGAACCCCACGACGACGTCTTCGGCCGTACCTTCGTCATCGCCGACCCCGACGGCAATCTCATCCGCGTCTCGCCCGTCGACTGAGCTGCGCGTCTACTTGTAGAAGCCCTCGCGGAGGTTGATGCCGTACTCGACCCAGGCCTTGAGCGCGGCGAGCATCCCGGTCCAGCCCATCGAGTTGCCGAAGGCGCCCTCGGCTCCCCCGACGGTCGTCTCCCACGCCTTCTCGGTGATCGTCACCAGGGTCCTGGTCCCGTCGTCGACGGGGGTGAACTCGAAGGTCGTCTCCGTCTTCGGCGCGGTCGTATGCCCGTTGCCCTCCCACGCGATGACGATCCGCTCGTCGGGCACGGCCTCGATGACGTCGACGGGGAACCGGCCGGGGAAGTCCGCAAAGTCCCAGCTCACCTCGGCGCCCTTCTCGAGGCGCCCGCGGGCGCCGCCGGTCGTGAAGTACTTCGAGAGCTGCTCGGGATCGGCGACGGCCTCATAGGTCTCGTGCGGCGTCTTCGAGATGTACCCGGTGACGGTGAAGGAGAGCTCCTCCAGCTGCGCACTCTTGTCGTTCTGCTCATCATTCATGTGATATTTTTATCACATGTCGGTCGGGAAGGGAACAGGTGCGCAGCAGGATTCAGGGGCGGACGCCGATGCTCGTGACGATGCCGTGTTCAAGGCGCTCGCGAACGCCACCCGCCGCCGCATCCTCGACCTCCTCCGAGCGGAGCCGATGACGACGGGTGCCGTCGCCGAGGCGTTCCCCGACCTCGACCGCACCACCGTCCTCCAGCACATCCGCGTCCTCGAACGCGCCGAGCTGCTCACCGGGCGCAGGGTCGGCAAGACGCGGGTGCTCGCGCTCGCACCGCTGCCGATCAAGCGCATCCACGATCGCTGGATCGGCGACTACGCACGGGCGGCGGTCGACATGCTCGCGATGCTCGACGACGAGGGGACCGCGCCGCACGCTGACTGAGACTGCGCGGCTCGGTCGCGCTGGGCGGCTACCTACTGTCAGCGGCTCGGACGACGGTTCGCCGCGAGCCACGAGACGAGACCGGCCAGCAGGAGCACTCCCGTGCACAGAAGGAACGTCGCCGTGTCGCCGAGGTAGGTGAACCCGAGGCCGCCGATGACACCAGCGATGCCGAGTCCGATGTCGAAGCTCATGTTCCACGCGACGCTCGCCCGCCCCGGTGTCCGCGCGGTGATGAAGGCCATGACGAGGCTCGCCGACTGCAGGGTGCCGAGCCCGAGCCCCACGATCACCATCGCGATCCCGAGCACGACTCCCGCGCCGCTGACCGCGGTGACGGTGAGACCGAGAGCGGCCATCCCGACGCCGAGGAGATTGAGGCCCAGAGGCGAGCGCGCATCGGCGACGGCGCCGGCTGCGAACCTGCCGATCACCGAGCACACCTGCATGATGAGGATGTAGACCGCCGGATGGGCGACCTCGCGACCGGGACCGAACCCGACGATGAGGCCGAATGTGATCATGCCGACGAGGAACGGGGCGAGCATGATGAGCAGGCGCAGCGCACCCTGACCGCGCGGCTGCGATGGCGACTCGACCGCCCCCGCGGACTCGGCCGCCCCCGCAGGTTCGACGGCCGACTCGACGGCCTCCGCGGGCTCGTTGTCCTCGGCGCGAGGCACTGTCCCGCCGGGTGGATCGGCCCGCGGCACCGTCCCGCCGCCCACCTCGTCGCCGGGCACCGCCTCGGCGGGCGAGGAGGGGTGAGTACGCCCGGGCAGGAAGCGCACGAGCGTCGGCACCGCAAGCAGAAGCGTCGAGCACGCGACGAGCCGGAACGACCACTCGGGGACGACGCCGATGAGCCACAGCCCGACCGGTGCCCCGACGGCCGCGGCGAGCGAGGTCACCCCGCCGAAGATCCCCAGCGCGCGACCGAGCCTGCCCGCGGACACCGTCCCCGGCACCGCGGCGTTGGCGAGGACGACGAAGAGCCCGAAGCCCATGCCCCCGCTGATCCCGGCGAGGACGAGGCTGAGCAGAGGAGGACCGACGACGAGGCCGAGCACCTGCCCGAGCAGCTGCAGACCGAGGGCGATGAGGAGCGCCGCCCGCAGCCCGAGCCGCTCCCCCAGCCTCGGCGCGAACGGCTGGACGGCGATGACGCCGACCATCATCGTCGTGAGCACGGCCCCGCCGGTGACGGTCGAGAGTCCGTCGGCGACGCCGATCGAGACCATCGTCGAATAGCTGAGGAAGAACCCAGAGAACCCGAACATCGCCGACCACACCAACCCCAGCAGGGCGGGGGTCAGCGTGCGCGTCTCATCGGTTCCGGAGGCCATAGTCGGACCTTACCGCCCCACCTCGCCGAGGCGGTCCCTGGTCTCACATCGCCCATGGTCACCTGCCCTTCCGCGCTCCCCGCTCTGGGTCCGGCGGCCGTTCATCCGGTGTCCCTCGACGTTCTGTAGAATCGCGGCATGACCTCGTCGCAGCTTCCCGAGAACACGTCCTCCGGCCTCATCGACACAGGTTTCGTCCTCCGCTTCGAACCGCTCTACGACCTCTCCGACCTCGAAGCCGAGATCTTCGACGACATCGCCCCCAAGGTCGTGCGCCGCGAGGGCTACAAGCGCAAGAACTTCCTCAAGGTCGTCGAGTGGAAGGCCGTGGCCGTGCTGCCGACCGCCGAGGAGCTCTCCGGCGACGACATCGACTACGTCACCGGGGTCGCCCTCGACGAGGACACCCCGAACCATCTGCGCCTGCCCTTCCTCAAGGTCCTGCCCGGGGTCGGCAATCCGCTCGCCAGCGCCCTGCTCACCGTCTTCGATCCGAAGAAGTACTCGATCCTCGACTCCCGCGCCGTCGGGGTCCTCCACGACCATGGTCTCCTTGAGACGTCCAACCCGAGCAGGGTCGACTACACGGCATACCGGAAGCTCATGAAGTCCCTTGCCAAGGGGGCGAACTGCGCCCCGCTCGACCTCTACCGGGCGCTCATCGCCTACTCCCGTCAGCCGCAGGGCTGACCGGAGCCGCCGGGCTGACCGGGACCACTGGACTGACACGGCCGGCGGTGCGGGTCACCGCGGGGTCAGAGGTGCGCTCAGAGGACGCCCTGCTCGGCGAGCGCGGGGACGACGCGGTCGCGGGTGAGCGGGGCGAACTGCCGCTCGGCGGTGTCGGCGGGCATCGGATCATAGGGGAACCAGCCGGCAGCGGCGATCTCCGCCTGATGGCTGATGTCGACGATGTCGAGGCCCACCGGCAGCCCGTCGTAGCGGAAGACGTCGCCGATGACCCGGTGGTCGGCTTCGTTCGCGGCCGCCGCAGTGAAGGTGCCCACGGGGATGAGCCTCGCCGGGTCGAGCTCGAGCCCGAGCTCCTCGGCGATCTCCCTGATGATCGTCGCCTCGGCGCTCTCCCCCGTCTCCGGCTTGCCTCCGGGGAGCATGAACGATGTCGTGCCCGTCTTGCGCACCATGAGGATCTCGGGACGTTCGGGATGGGTGACGACGAGCGCGCTGACGCGGATGTCCTTCATCGGTTCCTTATCTCCTGCTGACGGAAGGGATCTCTTGCTGACGGGAGGGTCGATCGCTTGCCGGCGGGAAGGTTGGCTCCGGCACGGCGCTCACGCGGGCCAGACCCCGGAGGCGCCGCGACGGTGAGAGCCGATGAGGTGCGTGTCGACCATGCCGATGGCCTCCATGAGCGCGTACATCGTCGTCGGCCCGACGAACCGGAAGCCCCGCTTCTTCAGCGCCTTCGACAGGGCAACGGATTCCGGTCCGGTCGTCGGCACCTCGGCGACCGTCGCGGGTCGGGGCGTGTCGGCAGGCTGGAAGCTCCAGATGAAGTCGGCGATGCCGCCGTCGGAGCGCATCTCGAGGATCGCCTGCGCATTGCCGATGCACGCCTCGATCTTGCCGCGGTGGCGGATGATGCCGGGGTCGGAGAGCAGCGCCTCGATCTCGGTGTCGCCGAAGCCGGCGACCGCCTCGGCGTCGAAGCCGGCGAACACCTCCCGGAAGCGTTCGCGCTTGCGCAGGATCGTCAGCCACGACAGTCCCGCCTGGAAGCCTTCGAGGCTGAGGCGCTCGAAGAGCCCGGACTCGTCGCGGACGGGCAGACCCCATTCGGTGTCGTAGTACGTCAGGAGCAGCGGGTCGCCGTACGCCCACGGAGTGCGGGCGAGGCCGTCCTCGCCGACGACGGGACCACCGGCGGCCGCCCTGCCGTCCGCCGGCGCGCCGCCGGCCTTCGCGCCGTCACCGTCTGTCGCCGTGGGCGTCGAACTCTCCGCCATCCTCAGTCCGTTCCGCCGGTGATGTTTTCCTGCATCTGGAGGAATTCGACGTGGCGTTCGTACTTGTCGAGGACGTCGTCGATGAGCTGGTCCTTCGTGTAGCCCATGATGTCGTAGCCCTGACCGGCACCGCCGTCGAGGTAGACCTCCATCCGGTAGTAGTCCTCCGTCCCGCGCGGGACCCGCCCGCCGAACGAGGGCACACTGACCTTGTGCGGCCACACCTGGTAGCGGAACGGGTACTGTCCCTCTCCGTCGACCTCGAGTTCGACGAGATCGCCGTTCTCGTCGAAACGGCCCTCCGAATCGACGCGTCCGCAGCGCGCGGAGATGCCGCGCTCCCGCATCTCCGCGGCGATCTCGGCAAGCGTCGGCAGGAGGACGTTCTGCTCGTAGTCGCGGACCTTGCTGCCGCTGGGGAACGCGAGGACGCGGGAGAGCTGCTTCTTCCACGTCTCATGCCCCCGGGTCGAGCGTCGGGCCAGGGATCCGGAGAGGCTCTGCTCGACGCTGTCGACCCGGTTGCCTTCGACCCGCAGGGCTCGGTAGAGGCCGATCATGACGAGGATGATGACGAAGGCGAACGGCAGACCCATGATCACCGTCGCGCTCTGCAGCGCCCCGATCCCGCCGACGATGAGCATCGCGACGGTGAGCGCACCGGTGAGCACGGCCCAGAAGATGCGCAGCGACGCCCGCCCGTCGTCCTGCGGGGTGGGCAGGAACGAGGACAAGTTGGCCATGACGAGGGCAGCGGAGTCCGCCGAGGTGACGTAGAAGAGCAGGGCCGTGAGCGTGGCGAGGGCCGCGACGACGACGAAGAACGGGTACTGGGCGAGGAGCTCGTAGAAGCCGCCTTCGGGGTTGAGCATCGTCTGCTCGCCGAACTCCCTGTTGCCGCTGCGGATGATGTCGAGGGCGGAGTTCCCGTAGATCGAGATCCACATGAAGATGTAGATGAAGGGGATCGTCAGAGTGCCGATGACGAACTGGCGGATCGTCCGGCCGCGGGAGATGCGGGCGAGGAAGAGTCCGACGAACGATGCCCAGGCGATCCACCACGCCCAGAAGAACAGGGTCCAGTCCGTCATCCACGTTCCGGTGTCCTCGAAGGCGAAGGTCTGGCCGACCATGTTCGGGAAGAGGCGGAAGAAGTCGGCGACGTTGAGGACGAACGCGTTGAGGAGGAACTTCGTGTTCCCGGCCACGAGCACCCAGAGGCTGAGCGCGATCGCGGCGAAGACGTTGAGCAGGGAGAGGAACTTGATGCCCTTGTCGACGCCGGAGACGGCCGAGAGCGTGGCCACGGCGACGCCGACGACGACGATCGCGATCTGCGAGGCCGTGCTCACGGGCAGCCCGAAGACGACGTTCAGGCCGACGTTGACCATGACGACGCCGATGCCCAGCGAGGTGGCGACACCGAAGATCGTGCCGAGCAGGGCCGCGAAGTCGACGGTGTCGCCGAGCGTGCCCTGCACGCGTTTGCCGAAGATCGGGGCGAGCGCCGACCGGATCGCCAACGGCATGTTCATCCGGTAGGCGAAGTAGGCCAGCGCGATGCCCATGAGCGCGTAGAGACCCCAGCCGCTGAGCCCGTAGTGGAAGAGCGTCCACACGGTCGCCTCGCGGGCCGCGTCGACGGTTTCGGGCTGGGTGCTCGGCGGGGTGAGGTACTGGGTGACGGGTTCGGCGACGGCGAAGAACATGAGGTCGGTGCTGATGCCGGCGGCGAACAGCATCGCCGCCCACGGCAGGAGACCGAACTCGGGCTTCGAATGCTCGGGCCCGAGCTTCGTCGACCCGTATCGGGAGGCGGCGAGGTAGATGACGAAGACGAGGACGATGGCGACGAGGAGGACGTAGAACCAGCCGAACCAGTCCGAGGTCCAGCCCACGACCGCGCCGAGCACGGCTTGGGCGTTGGCCGGGGCGAGGAACGCCCACAGGGTGATGCCGACCGTGCCGACCGCCGCGGAGATGAACACGCGCTTGTTCACCGGCGGCAGCTTCTTCCCGCCCTTCGCGTCGTCCGTGGACTGCTGTGTCTGTGGTGACATCTGCTCGCTCCCTCGTCCGGCGCTGGAGCGCCCCGACATCTCGACTCAGTGCTCTGGCCCGGCGCCGCGCCCAGTCAAGGGGTGGAGGATCAGGTCCGCCTGCGACTTCGTGGGCAACCAACGATGGAGGCTACCATATCGTAATTCCCGGTAGCCTCACAGTGCCGGTGCGGTGACCTCACAGAGACACCTCACAGAGACACGAGCAGCAGCGCGAGCGCCATGACGACTCCGGAGCCGAGGAACGTGATGAACGTGTAGCCGAGGATGTCGCGCATCTTCAGCCCCGCGATCGCGAGCACCGGCAGGGCCCAGAACGGCTGGAGCATGTTCGTCCACTGGTCCCCGTAGGACACGGCCATGATCGCGATCGACGGATCGACGCCGAGCTGGTTGGCCGCGTCGAGCATGATCGGGCCCTGCACAGCGAACTGGCCGCCGCCGGAGGGGACGAAGAAGTTGACGAGTCCGGCCGAGAGCAGGGCGAGGACGCCGAAGGAGACCGGGTTGGCGATCGAGACGAAGGCGTCGGAGAACACCGCAATGAGTCCGGTGCCGCTCATGATGCCGAGGATGCCTGCGTAGAGCGGGAACTGCAGGAGGATCTCGCCGACGTTCGAGGCCGCGTTCTTCGTCAGGTGGATGAGCTCGAAGGGGTTCTTCACGAGCAGGAAGATGAGCGCGAGGAACGACCAGTTGACGATGTCGAGGGTCAGCCCCCCGCCCTGCGCGAAGTGGACGATGAGGTAGGCGACGAGGGCGAGACCGACGATGAGGGTGAGGATGCGGGAGGCGTCGATGCGGTCGGCGGGAGTGAGGACCTCCTCGGCGAAGGAGGGCTGCGCCGAGGGATCGACGGATTCGGGCATCAGGTAGACCGGGGCGTCGCCCTTGGGGGCGATGAGGTAGAAGAGGACGCTGCAGACGATGAGGACGCCGAGGATGGCGAGCAGGTTCCACGTGGAGAAGATCGTCTGGCTCACGGGCACGATCTGCCCGCCGAGGGACTCGGCGAGGAACGAGTCCGGGGTGGCCGCGGTGAGCGGACCCGAGCCCGAGTACCCCATGTGCCAGACGACCATGCCGGAGTAGCCGGCGGCGACGAGGAGCGGGAAGTGGACCTTGATCCCGCGCTGCCGGGCCTGGACGGCGACCTCGCGGGCGAGCAGGGCGCCGACGACGAGGCCGAGGCCCCACGTGATGAGGCTGGCGATCGCGGCGACGAGGAAGACGAAGACGTAGGCGAAGGCGGCGCTGCCGGGGACGCGGGCGAGCCGGGCGAGCAGCGCCTGGACGGGTCCCGTGTTCGCGAGGATGTGGCCGAGGAGGAGGATGAGGCACATCTGGGTCATGAATTCGAGCAGACCCGACAGCCCCACGCCCCAGCTGGTGACGACCTCGAGCGGGCTCGCCCCGGTGAGGACGAAGGCGAGGATCGCGACGATGAGGGTGAGGACGATGGCGAACGTCAGCGCCGAGGGGATCCACCTCTCGAGGACGCGGTTGATCGGGCGCATCACGCCCTTGGAGACCGCGGCGTTCTTCTGCTGTGACGGCGACGGTGCCGACATGGGGACCTCCTGCTGGGAAAGTGCTGTGTATCACATCAGGATACAGTGAAGGCACCGTCCGATCGGACGGCGCCTTCCCCATGCTCGCCGAGGTGGTCGGGCCTCGCTCGCCGAGGTGGTCGGGCCTCGGTCGCGGGTGCGCGGACCCCTCAGCTCACCTCACGCGTGCGATCTCAGGAGTTCTTCTGGAACACGAGCTGCTTGTTGACGAATTCGTCCATGGCCAGCGGTCCGAGCTCGCGGCCGACGCCCGAGCGCTTGACCCCGCCGAAGGGCAGGTATTCGCGCGAGCCTTCGGGCGCGTTGATGAAGACCATGCCGGAGTCGATCTGCGCCCCGACCCGCTCCGCGCGTTCGACGTCGCCGGAGAAGACAGCGGCGCCGAGGCCGAACGGCGTGTCATTGGCGAGTTCGACGGCTTCCTCTTCGCTTCCGACCCTGTAGACGATGACGGCCGGGCCGAAGAGCTCCTCGTAGTAGCCGCGCATGCCCTTCTCGACATCGGTGAGGACGACGGGTTCGACGTAGGCGCCGCCGCCGTCGTACTTCTTCCCGCCGGCAAGCAGGGTCGCGCCCTGGCTGACGGTGTCCTGGACCTGCTCGACGAAGCGGTCGGCGGCGGCGACCGAGGACAGCGGGGAGAGACGGGAGCCCTCCTCACCGGGCACCTCCGGGGTGGCCTTCTTCGCCGCCTCGGTGATCGAGGTGAGGAACTCGTCGTAGACGTCGTCCATGACGATCATCCGCTTGGGCGAATTGCATGCCTGCCCCGTGTTGCCCATGCGGGTGTTGAAGAACGTCTTCGCGCTCTTCGCCACGTCAGCGGTGTCGAGGAGGATGTAGGGGTCGGAGCCGCCGAGTTCGAGGACGACCTTCTTGAGGTTCTTCCCCGCTTCGGCGGCCACGGCCGCGCCGGCACGCTCGGACCCGGTGAGGGACACGCCCTGATTGCGGGGGTCGGGGAGGATGAGATCGGCGACCTGCTCGTTGCTCGCGTAGACGTTGATGTACGCGCCCTCGGGCAGTCCCGCCTGAATGAAGATCTCCTCCATGATCTTCGCCGACCGCGGGCACTGCGGGGCGTGCTTGAGCAGGATCGTGTTGCCGAGCGCGAGGTTGGGCGCGGCGAACCGGGCGACCTGATAGTAGGGGAAGTTCCACGGCATGATGCCCAGCAGCGAGCCGACGGGCTTGCGGCGGATCCATGCGGTGCCGTCCTCGGGTCCGCGCAGGGGCTCATCGGCCATGAACGCCTCGGCGTTGTCGGCGAAGTACCGGTAGATGTTCGAGCTCAGGGCGACCTCGCCCTTGCCTTCGGGCACGGCCTTGCCCATCTCGAGCCGGATCACTTCGGCGAGCTCGTCGGCCCGTTCGGCGTAGATCTCGGCGACCCGGGTGAGCAGTCTCGCCCGCTCGGCCACCGGTGTCCGGCTCCACTGGGTGAACGTCGTCGCCGACCGGTCGAGGGCCGCGAGGATCTCCGCGTCGGTCGCCGTCGGGAACTCTTCGACGACCTCGCCGGTCGCCGGGTCGGTCACGCGATACAGGGTGGACATGATGGACCTCTTCTCTGCTTCGATGCCGGGAATCGCCGGTGACCGCAGACCTCGCCGAGGTGGTCACCGCGTGTTCGTCCCACGCTATGACCGATCCGCGTCCGCGGCAATTCCCCCACCGAATTCCCAGGGTGCCCTGCAGACTCCGGGTGCCCTATTCATCGGCGGGGGTCGGAGAGCGGGCGTGTCAGCATGTACCGGCGGGGTCCTGTGCTCGGTCGCGCAGGCGGGGACTGCTATGTTGTCGCTATGACCTCAGTCACAGATCTCGTCAAGCGCTACTACACGACCGTCGACGCCGGTGACCCGGTCGCCACCTCGGCGCTCTTCGCCGCCGACGCCTCCTACGATCGCCCCGGCTATCCGACGATGGTCGGCCAGCAGATCACCGACTTCTACCTGGGCGCCCGGGTCATCGAGTCCGGGGCGCACGAGCTCACCGAGATCCTCGTCGACCGCAGCCATGCGGCCAGTCGCGGGATCTTCGCGGGACGGCTCAAGGACGGCTCGGAGACCCGCGTCGGGTTCTCCGACTTCTTCCGCTTCGACGATGACGGTCTCATCGCCGAACGGACGACGTACTTCTACGCCCCCGCCGTCTGAGCTGCGCGCAACCTCAACCCCCGCGCCACCCAGCCCCGCGCCGTTTGAGCAGCGCGGACCCAGGCACTTCGCTTCCTCAGTCAGCCTGCCCCCGGGCCTGCAGCACTGCCCGTTGGATGCGGTCGCGCTCAGCGGCGGCTGCAGCGCTCGGCGTCGTCCCGTAGGCGTCTTCGACCTGCGCGTACACCTGCTCCATCGCCTCATCGCCGAGGTCGAGCGGCAACGGGTCGATCGCGGCGAACGAGGGCCCGATGTGGTGCATGAATCCGCGGATCCCCGCCGATCCCCCGCCGAGGTGCATGCCCGCGAACTGTCCCACGGCCGCCCAGCGCAGACCGAGCGAGTTCCGCATCACCGCATCGAGTTCGGCGGCGGTGACGACGCCGTTCTCGACGAGCGCGACCGCCTCCTTCATCAGCGCGTTCTGCAGCCGGTTGCCGACGAACCCGCGCACCTCCCGGCGCAGGACGACGGGTTCGCGTCCGCAGCTGCGGTAGAACGCGACCGCGGCCGCGACGGTGTCCGCGCTCGTCCGCAGTGAGGGGACGACCTCGACGAGCGGCATGAGGTGCGGCGGGTTGAAGGGATGGCCGACGATGATCCGGGCGGCGACCGCATCGGGCAGGTCGGAGGCGATGAGCGAGGCCGGGATCGTCGACGACGAGGTGGCGAGCACGGCCTGGGCCGGTGCCGCCTCGGCGAGACGGGCGAAGAGCCTCGGCTTCTCGACCGGGTCCTCGGGTCCCGACTCCTGGACGAATCCCGCCGAGGCGACCGCCTCCTCGAGCGTGTCCGCGGACTCGATCTCCCCGCCGGTCTGCCCTGGCCTGTCCGCGAGATCGGCGGCGACGTCGGCACGGATGCCGGCGACCACCTCGGCGAGGTCATCCCGGGGATCCCACACCCGCACCGGATGCCCGGAGGCGGCGAAGAGGCGGGCGAAGGAGCGGCCGATGGTTCCGGCGCCGATGACGGCGGCAGTCGATGTCATGGGATCAGGCTATACCTCGTCCCCGGCCGGGACCGGAGGCGAATTTCCCCTCCGCCGACGCCTCTGACCGGGAGGTTCGGTGGCACAATGTCACCATGGAAACGCGCGCAGGACTGAGAACGGTCGACTCGGAGATCATCGCCCTGGCCGAGGACGAATTCGAGGCCGCCGCCGAAGGTGCTGGCATCATCGTCCGTGAGATCCACACCGCCGCCGAGGCGGCCGAGGCCTCCCTGCTCCTCGACGAGGTGTGGAACGTCGACAAGACGGGCACGAACGTCTTCGAACCCGGACTCATCGTCGCCTTCGCCCACGCCGGCAACTACGTCTCCGCCGCGTTCAGCGCCGACGACCCCGAGGAGATGATCGGCGTGACCGTCGGGTTCTTCGGGCAGCCGCTCGGCACCGTCATGCACTCGCACATCGCCGGGGTCCGTCACGGGCACGTCGGGCACGGGGCCGGGTCGGCGATGAAGCTCCACCAGCGACTGTGGTGCCTCGAACTCGGGATCACGGAGATGACGTGGACGTTCGATCCGCTCATCGCCCGCAACGCGTACTTCAACTTCCAGCGCCTCGGCGTGAGCATGGTCGAATACCTCGAGGACTTCTACGGGCAGATGCGCGACGGCCTCAACGAGGGTCAGGCGAGTGACCGGATGATGGTCTCGTGGCCGCTCGACCGGCCCGCCCGGGTGCCCGCGGTGCCCGCGGACAGTGCGTTCGCGTGCCTGCGCGCCGATGCGTCCGGCGAACCGCTCATCTCCGAAGTCCCGCGGGAGGCCGCCGTCGTCTCCCTCGACTTCCCCTCCGACATCGAGAACCTGCGCCGCCACGATGCCGAGCTCGCCGCCCGCTGGCGGGTGGCCCTGCGCGATTCGCTCACCGCGCTCATCGCCGACGGCTGGGTCGTCGACACGTGCCTCAAAGGCGGGACGTACCTCCTCCACCATCCGTGAGGACTCGTTCACCTCGACGTCATGTTCGCCCCGTTGAATGGTGCCTCAGCGCCGGTCGGATCGGTGCGTGGATGTCCGTCGAGAGGAACAGATGAGCAACCGGCACCCCGGCACCGTCGGCGAGGTCTTCCGGATCTTCCTCCGCCTCGGACTCACCTCCTTCGGCGGACCCGTCGCCCATCTCGGATACTTCCGGGAGACGTTCGTGGCCCGGCGGAAGTGGCTTAACGATGATGCCTACGCCGACCTCGTCGCCCTCTGCCAGTTCCTGCCCGGACCGGCGTCCTCGCAGGTGGGCATGGCGATCGGCCTGCAGCGGGCCGGGTACGGGGGTCTGCTCGCGGCGTGGTTCGCGTTCACGATGCCCTCGGCGATCCTGCTCGTCGCCTTCGCCTTCGGCATCGATGCCTTCGGTGACGCGATGGGCACCGGCTGGCTGGCCGGGGTCAAGGCCGCCGCGGTCGCGATCGTCGCCGGTGCCGTCCTCGGCATGGCGAAGTCCCTGACCCCCGATGCCAAACGCGCGACGATCGCCGGCATCGCGGCCATCATCGTCCTCCTCGTCCCCTCCCCCGCCGTCCAGGTGCTTGCGATCGTCGTCGGCGCGGTGCTCGGTCTGACCTGGCTGCGCGCCGAGGCGGCCGCACGGACCGAGGAGAGCGCGCGGACAGAGGCCGCCGCCTCCGAGTCGAGCGCCGCCAAGGCGCAGGCGCCTGCCGCCGCACCGTCGGGCTTCCGGGTCCCGGTCTCGAAGCGGGCAGGGGCGGCAGCGCTCATCACGTGTGCCGCGCTGCTCATCGTCCTGCCCCTCGCCTCGGCGCTCACCGGTGATCCGGCTCTGCGGTTGGCAGACATCTTCTCCCGCGCGGGCGCCCTCGTCTTCGGCGGCGGGCACGTCGTCCTCCCGCTGCTCGAGACCGAGACCGTGCGCTCCGGGCTGGTCGACCATGACACGTTCCTCGCCGGCTACGGTGCCGCTCAGGCGGTGCCCGGTCCGCTGTTCACGTTCGCCGCGTTCCTCGGTGCCTCGACGACCAGCGGCCCGACCGGGGTGCTCGGGGCGACGATCGCCCTCGTTGCGATCTTCCTGCCCGCGGGACTGCTGACGGTCGGTGCCCTGCCGTTCTGGCAGGGTCTGCACCGTTCGGTCCACGCCCGCCGGGCGCTGCTCGGGGTGAATGCGGCGGTCGTCGGCCTCCTCGGCGCGGCCCTCTTCGACCCCGCGTTCGTCGAAGGCGTCACCTCCCCGGCCACGCTCGCGATCGCGCTGGCCGCGTTCATCGCCCTCACACGGTGGAACGTGCCCGCCTGGGCGATCGTGCTCGGTGCCGCCGGCATCGGGGCCATCGCCCTCTGAGGTCTACAGGCCTGACTCGAGCCTCGCTCGGGCGCGACCCACGAGTGACTCAGCCGTGCGCGCTGTTCACCCCTGCGTGAGCGCGAGGGAGAACTCGACGACTCCGGAGTCCTCGACGGAGACGAAGCCGAGATTGGGCGGGGCGACCCCGAAGTCCTGCCACGTGACGTCGATGGCACCGACGACGCTGAGTCCGTCGTTCGTCCGCGTCGTCGTCGCCTGCGCGGTCGCCTCCTGGCTCTGCCCGTTGATCTCGAGGGTGCCGGGGATCTCGACCTCGGCCGAACCCGAGTCCCCGACGGCAGAGAGGTCGACGGGACCGGTGGCGGTGAATGTCGCCTCGGGGTTGGCGCTCGTGTCGATGGCCTGCGAGGTGAAGTACCCGTCGCGGCGCGCGTTGTCCGTGGCCACGGTGCGCAGGTCGACCGTGACGGTGCCTGCCGTGAGCTCGGTGCCCTCCACGGTCACGGAGCCCGTGACGTCATCGGTGCGTCCGACGACGGTGACGTTCTCACCGTTGAGCACCTCGTCGACGCGGTACCCGGCCTCCGAGCCGTCACCGATCGTCCATTCCCCGGCGATCGCTCCCGCCGAGGCGCTCCCGGTCCCGGTCTCGGCCGCGACGTCTTCGGAGGTGAAGGATTCCGGTGCGGCCGAGTTCTGCGAGGAGGCGTAGAGCCGGGTGCCGATGATGGCACCGCCGATGAGCAGGACGATGATGAGGATCGCGATGATCCAGGTGAGCGGTCGGGAGCGGAGCGGACGGCGAGTGTTCGTCATGCCACTACGGTACAAACTTCAACTACCGGCTCGGAAGACCTTCCATCCTGCCGAATCCCTGGGACTGCGGCGCAGGATTCCCAGGGATTCGACAGTCGGCGGGGATTCGTCCCACCCGCAGGACCTCTCAGCGAAGAACCTTCAGCCCTCGTTCTCCCAGTTCTTGCGCAGCAGCTTCTTGTCGAGCTTGCCCACCGAGGTGCGCGGCAGCTCCTCGGTGACGATGATCTCGTCGGGCAGCTGCCACTTGGCGAAACGATCGCCGAGGACCTCGACGATCTTCTCCCGGGTCACCTCGGCGCCGTCATTGGCCACGACGTAGGCGACGGGACGCTCCTGCCACTTCTCGTCGGGGACGCCGATGACGGCTGCCTCCTTGACGTCGGGACTGTCGAGGATCGCATTCTCCATGTCGATCGAGGAGATCCACTCGCCGCCGGACTTGATGACGTCCTTGAGGCGGTCGGTGAGCTTGAGGTACCCGTTGGGGTAGATGACCCCGACGTCGCCCGAACGCCACCAGCCGTCGAGGAACCTCTCGGAGTTGTCCGGCAGCTGGAAGTAGGATTCGGTGATCCACGGTCCGCGCATGAGCACCTCGCCCATCGACTTGCCGTCGCGAGGCAGCTCCTCACCGGTGGGATCGACGACCTTGACCTCGACGCCGATGACCGGCAGACCCTGGTAGCGCTTGAAGTCCCAGCGCTCCTCCTCGTCCATGTCGAGGCTCGGCTTGATGTGCCAGTTCGTCGTCGCCAGCGGCGTCGTCTCCGTCGCCCCGTAGCCATGGATGACGTCGGCGCCGGTGATCTCCTTGAACCCGCGCATCATCGACAGCGGCGGCTCGGAGGACCCGGAGACGAGGCGGACACCGCTGAGGTCCGGAGGCTCGGGCATGTTCTTCATCATCTGGAGCATGGGGGCGAAGATCGCCGGGGCACCGTTGGCCAGGGTGACCTTCTCGGCGATGAACGCCTGCGCGATCGCCCCGAACTCCTCGGCGGCGAACTTGCCGGGCAGGACGAGTTTGGCTCCGGCGGCCACCGCGTTCTGCGGGAAGCCCCAGGACAGGACGTGGAACATCGGAGTGATCGGCATGACGGTGTCGGAGAACGTCGCCCCGAGCGCGGCGAGCCCGCCCATAGTGTGCAGGTAGATCGACCGGTGCGAGTAATACACGCCTTTGGGCCGACCCGTGGTGCCCGTCGTGTAGCCGGCGTAGGCGGCCGTCTTCTCGTCGACGACCGGCCAATCGTAGGTCTCGGGCTTGTCACCGATGAGGTCTTCGTAGAAGACGACGTTGTCCAGGGTCGTCTCGATCTCCGACGACGGCTTGTCGGTCATGACGACCCAACCCTTGACGTCGAGCTTCGGGGCGAGCTTCTCGGCCACCGGCAGAAGCGACTCGTCGACGAAGATCCAGTCGGACTTCGAGTGGCTGACGACGTAGGCAAGGTCCTCGGGCGCGAGGCGGAGGTTGAGCTGGAGCATCGTGGCCGCGAGGCCGGGCACGGCGAAGTAGAGCTCGAAGTGCCGGCGGGAGTTCCAGTCGAGGACGCCGACCATGGAGCCGGCGCCGACGCCGAGTTCGCTCAGCCCGTGGGCGAGCTGGGCCATCCGGCGCCACTCCTCGGCGTAGTTCGACCGTCCCCACGAGCCGTCGGAGCGGCGGTAGACGACCTCCTGTTCGCCGAAGGTCAGGGCGGCGTGCCGCATCATCGAGGTGGTGTTGAGCTGGTAGCTGTCGCCGAGGGTCGACGGGATGCCAGTGAGCATGGGACTCCTTTGTTCGTTCACTCGTCTGCGGTGGCGGGGATGTGGCTTCGGGGAGGCCGGGTCGGGCGGTCGCCCTGCGGCGGGCGTCTATTCTCCTCGGAAGCGAGGGGTGCGTTTCTCGATGAAGGCCGACACCCCCTCGGCGAAGTCGCGGGTGCCGCGCAGATAGGTCTGGTCGGCGGATTCGCGGGCGAAGGCGTCCTCGAGCGAGGTCAGGCTCGCCTCGTTGATGGCCGACTTCGTGCGGGAGAACGCGAGCGGCGCGCCCTGCGCCCACTGGCCTGCGAGCTCTCGGGCGCGGCTGAGCTGCTCACCGGCGGGCACGACTTCGCTCGCGAGCCCCCAGTTGAGGGCTTCGGGCGCCCACACCTTCTTCGCCGTCAGCGCCATCGCCATCGCCCGGTGCCGTCCCGCCGAGGCGGCCACGAGCGCCGTGGCTCCGCCGTCGGGCATGAGGCCGATCTTCGCGAACGCGAGCATGAGGTAGGACTGTTCGCTCATGACCACGTAGTCGCAGGCCAGCGCCAGAGAGCACCCGATGCCCGCGGCCGGTCCGGAGACCGCGGCGATGGTCGGGACGGGGACGTCGATGAGGGAGCGGATGATCGCGTTCGCCTCGTCGAGGTCGAGGCTGACGTCGCGGCCCTGCCCGGTCTCCTCGGCGCTGACCGAGCCCTGCAGGTCGGCACCGGAGCTGAAGGACCGGTCGTTGCCGGTGAGGACGATGGCTCGAGCGCTCTCGGCTGCCTCGGTGATCGCGTCGCCGAGGTCGCGGAAGGCCTCGCCGGTGAGCGCGTTGAGGGTGTCGGGACGGTTGATCGCGATGGTCGCGACACCGTCGCTGTGATCGACGAGAACACTCTGGGGCAAGGCGGCTCCTTCGGACGCGGACGTTTTCCCTGTCGCAAGCTTAACGCACGTTAAGTTGATCTGGGTCACAGTTTCGCAAACGTCGCCCGGCAGAGCTGGACCTACCGCAGGGTCGCGGGCAGCTGCGGAGGCGTGAGCTCCCGGTCGGCGAAGACGAGGCGCACGGCGGTGGAATCGGGATTGTCGGCATCGGGTCCGCGGTAGCGCAGCCGCAACCCGAGCTTCTGCGCCACCCTGGCCGATGCCGTGTTGTGCTCGAGCAGGTAGGCGACGACCGGCAGCGTGGGGTCGACCTGACGGGCGCGGTCGATGGCCAGACGCGACACCGCGGTCGCCAGCCCCCGCCCCTGTGCCTCGGGCGCGAAACGGTATCCGAGGTTCCAGAACGCGTCGGGACCCTTCGGCTCGGCCTCGGTGCCCCCGCGCAGGCTGCATCCGGCGAAGCCGATGATCGGACCCGACGGGACCTCGCGGACCATCCACATCTCCAGGCCGTCGCGTTCCCACCGGCTCATCCGCCGGGCCAGTGTCGCCGCCGCGTCCTCACGCCGGGTCACGCGTCCTGAGGGGAAGTGCGTCCACACGCGCGGGTCGCTCTCGATGGCGAAGATCTCATCGACATCGTTCAGAGTCGGCCGGTCGAGGACGAAGTCATCGGTGGTGATCTCAGGCATCAGCGCGCACTCTCGCCCCCGCCTGTCGCCGCGATCGCTGCGCTGATCGCCGAGTCGAGGTCGGCCCAGAGGTCGTCGACGTGTTCGATGCCGACACTCAGCCGCAGCAGGCCCTCGGGCACGGAGGTCGGCTCGGAGGAGTGGCGGCGCCTGCGTTCGATGAGGGATTCGACCCCGCCCAGCGAGGTTGCCGGGGTCCACAGACGCACCGCCTCGGCGATGGCGGTGGCGGTGTCGGCCGAGGCAACGGTGAACGAGACGATCGCCCCGAAGCCTGCCATCTGCGCGGCCGCCCGAGCATGACCGGGGTCGCCGGGCAGACCCGGGTAGCGGACCTCGACGATGTCGGGGCGGGCGGCGAGGCGTTCGGCGATGACCTGCGCATTGGCCTGCGCCCGCTCGAGTCGGACGGAGAGCGTGCGCATCCCCCGCAGTGCGAGCCACACCTCGAAGGGGCCGGCGATCGCCCCGCGCATCGCCCGCTCGGCCAGGAGCCTCTCCCGCAGGCCGGGGTCGCGTGAGACGACCGCGCCGAGGACGACATCGGAGTGCCCGGCGAGGTACTTCGTCACCGAATGGACGACGATGTCCGCGCCGAGTTCGAGCGGAGTCTGGAGCAGCGGGGTCGCGAAGGTGTTGTCGACGGCGACGAGGATCCCGCGTTGCCGGGCCGCCTCGACGAGGTCGGGGACATCGGCGACCTCGAGCATCGGGTTCGTCGGGGATTCGATCCACAGCATCGCCGAGGCGGTCGTGCCCGTCCCGGCGGACCCACCCGTCCCAGCGGACCCGCTCGAGCCGGCGGCCGAGTCGAGGGCGGCGACGACCGCCTCGGTGTCGGCGATGTCGACGCTGAGCACGGAGAACCCGGCACGCTCGGCGAGCTCCTCCGCCGACTGGAGCGCACCCTGGTACGCGTGCCGAGGCATGATGAGCGTGCCGCCGCGCGGAATGAGACTGAGCACGGCGGCGATCGCGGCGAGGCCCGAGCCGAAGACGAGGGCGGGCACCTCCGCGTGCTCGAGTTCGGCGAGCGCCTCCTCGAACGGTGTCCATGCAGGGGTCGCGAAGCGCCCGTACCCGAAGGGCGCATCACCCATGTCGGTCGTGCCGATGAAGGTCGAGGAGAGCTCGACGGGCGGATTGACCGAGGCTCCGGGGACACGAGGCGGCCGGGCCGCTTCGACGAGAACGGTCTCCGGTGAGTAGGCGGTTTCGCGAGTCGTCATGGGCCCAATATAGGGGGTCGGTCCGCTGCCTCGCCGCGGCCGCTCACCCGCGCGCACTCGTCATGTGCTCGAGCAGCGCCCGGGCGCCTGCCGAGAGGCGCCGCTTCGGCGACCACAGCGCGTGCAGCCGCCGGTCGAGGTCGAGCCCATCGTCGACCGGCAGGGGCACCAGCCGTTTGGAGAGGACGTCATCACGCAGGGCGAGCTCGGAGAGGACGACCGGGGCGACTCCGGTCGCCGCCGCCACCTTGAGCGCCGAGTTCGACCGGTACTCCCCCGCCACGCTCGCCCCGCCGAATTCGGCGAGCGCGGTGTCGATGGCCTCCCTGGTCCCCGACCCGACCTCCCGGACGAGGAGCGGCGTGGCGGCGAGCGACTCGGCGGACAGGGGCGCAGTCCACCGCCCGGGGAACGTCGGGGCGGCGGCGATGAGGAGGCGATCGCGGCCGATCACGGCCGTGGGGAACCCGGCCGGCAGGGAAACCGATTCGACGAGCCCCAAGTCGCAGCGCTGCGCGCGGACCTCGGCGACGACCGCGGCGGAGTTCTCCACCCCGAGTCCGACGTCGATCCCCGGGTGCGCCGAGGTGAAGGTCGCGAGATACCCGGGCAGGAGATACTCGGCGACGGTGAGGGAGGCGCACACCCGCACCGTGCCGGCCCGCGCCTCCTGGATCGCGCGGGTGCCCGCGTTGAGGGCACTGTAGGCGTCGATGACCTGCGCGGCCCATTCGGCCACGGCCTGGCCTTCGGCGGTGAGGTCGGTACCCCGTGGTGAGCGCTTGAGCAGCGGCACCTTCAGGTCCCGCTCGAGGTTCGACAGGCTGCGGGAGGCGTTGGGCTGCGCGAGTCCGACCGCCTCGGCGGCCTGACCGATCGACCCGGCACCCCCGGCGAGGGCGACGAGGAGCCCGAGAGCCCGCAGCTCCGGCCACCGCTGCATGTCCGAGACGTCGCGCATACCCACCATCATGGCATATCAGATCGATATGGGTCGAGACGTTTTCGCTGTCTACCGCCGAGGCTGCCGACGGGGAAGACTGAGAGCATGCACCGCATCACTCCCCTGCTCCCCGGCCTCGGACTCGCCGCGCTCGCCGCTGCGATCGCGTGGCCGCTGTCCATGCTCGCCCCGGTGATCTCCCCGCTGCTCGTCGCCATCATCCTCGGCATCGCGCTCGGCAACGCCGCCCCCAACCTGCCCGCAGCGCTCAAGCCCGGACTCGACTTCGCCGCGAAGCCGCTGCTGCGGTTGGGCATAGTCGCCCTCGGGGCGCAGGTCGTCTTCGGCGACATCCTCGACCTCGGCTGGCCGGTCATCGTGCTCGCCGCCGTCGTCGTCGCCGTCGGCATCGGCACGAGCATGCTGCTGGCGCGGGTGACCCGCGTCGACGGCGACCTCGCCCTCCTCATCGGCTGCGGGTTCGGCATCTGCGGCGCCGCCGCCGTCGCCGGCATCGAATCGACGGTGCGCGCGAAGAAGGAGGACGTCGCCGCCGCGATCGCCCTCGTCGTGCTCTTCGGCACCGTGATGATCGCCGCCATCCCGCTCATCAGCTCCGGCCTGGGCCTGAGCGAGGCGACCGCGGGCATGTGGGCCGGCGCCTCGACGCACGAGGTCGCCCAGGTCGTCGCGATCGGCGGCATCATCGGCCCGGCCGCCCTCGAGGTCGCCGTCCTCGTCAAACTCGCCCGCGTCATCATGCTCGCCCCGACCGTGGCGATCATCGGACTCGCGATGCGCCGTGCCGAGAACCGGGGGCGGTCCTTCCTCGCCGAGGAGGCCGGGCCGTCCGCCTCGTCCCCGACCTCCGAGACGCCCCTGACCTCCGAGGCTGCGCGGGGTTCCGGTCCCGGAGCAGCCGACTCTCCGGCACCCGCCGCGACCGCCACTGCCGCCTCGGCGAAGCGGCCCCCGATCGTTCCCCTCTTCGTCCTCGGATTCCTCCTCATGGCCGCCCTGCGGACTGTCGGCCTGCTGCCTGAGACTGCCGTCACCGGTCTCGGCTGGCTGCAGACCGCGTGCCTGTCGATGGCGATGTTCGCCCTCGGCCGCGGCGTGCAGTCGCGCGCGCTGCGCAGCCTCGGCGCCGGCCCGATCGCGCTCGCGACGATCACCACCGTCGTCGTCGCCCTCGTCGCCCTCGGCGGTGCGCTGCTGCTCGCCTGAGCCCGCACCGCCTCGGCGGGATGGACACTTGCGGCCTGCCTCGGCGGGATGATCACGTGACCCTGTGCCGACTGATGGGAAGTCCGCGTGCCGGGCCCCGCAGGTGCCGGGCCCGGCGGGGACCGGCTGGTAGTCTCGCAGCGGATCACCGCTTGCACAGAGACTGCTCAGCCGACTGGGGAACGACATGCTCGCACAGCTCATCGCACTAGGCGTCTTCATCGCACTCTTCGCCCTCGGGGCGATCCGCGGGGTGCACATCGGCGTGCTCATGCTCGTCGGCGCCGCCGGCACCGGCCTGCTGCTCACCGACATGACGGTCGAGGACATCATCGCCGGGTTCCCGCTCTCGATCATGATCCTCCTCGCCGGAGTCACCTACTTCTTCGCAATCGCGCAGGAGAACGGGACGGTCGACACGATCATCGACTGGGCGCTCGAGAAGGTCGGGTCATCGGCCGTCCTCCTGCCCGTCGTCTTCTTCGTCATCACCGCGGGCATCGCCTCGATGGGCGCACCCCTGGCGGGTCTGGTCATGATGCCGGTGGGCATGCAGGTGGCCCGGAAGTACCAGGTCGACTACGCGCTCATGGGTCTGGCGATCTGCTTCGCGATCGGTGCGGGCGGCTTCGCCCCCACGAGCCTCTACGGCATCGTCACGTACAGCACCGCCGCCGATGCCGGGATCGGGCTCTCCCCGTTCCTCCTCTTCGGCATCGCCGTCGCCGTCTACCTCCTCATGCTCCTCGCCGCCTACCTCATGTTCGGACGCCGGCTCTTCTCCCGGAAGTCCGCGGCCGCCCTCGCGGCGAACGGCGGGCCCGGGGCGGCGAACGGATCAGCGACCGGAGCATCCGGTGAGGCACAGGCCTCGGCGGATGCAGGTTCGGGGAGCACCACCTCGGCGAGCGAGACCCGGATCTCCCGGGGCAGCGCCTCGACGACGTCGGTGGCCTTCGGTGAGGACGACGAGGACGAAGCGCTCTTCGACTCCTCCACCGCCGGAGCAGCATCCGAGTCGACGTCTTCAGGATCGACGCCGTTCACCGGGGTGCAGATCCTCACGGTCGTGCTCATGGTCGCCCTCATCGGCTCGGTCGTCGTCCTCGCCGCGTTCGGCCAGGACCCCGACATCGGTCTCCTCTGCTTCCTCTTTGGGGCGATCCTCGCGATCGTCGACCCGGCGACGGGCAAGGCCGCGATCCCGAAGATCGACTGGTCGACGGTCCTCCTCGTCGGCGGGATCATCACGTTCGTCAGCGTGCTGCAGGAGATGGGCGCGGTCGACCTCCTCGGCGAAGGGGCGAAGGCGATCGGCTCCCCGCTCGTCGCGGCCCTCGTCCTCTGCGCCGTCGGCGGTCTGGTCTCGGCGTTCGCGTCGACGACGGGCATCCTCGCAGCCCTCGTCCCACTCGCCCTGCCGCTCATCGACGCCGGCGGGGTCCCCGGGTGGGCGCTCATCGCCGCGCTCGGGATCTGCTCGGCCGTCGTCGACGTCTCACCGTTCTCGACCCTCGGGGCCACCGTCGTCGCGACTGCTCCCGCCGAGGAGAAGCCCCGCCTCACGCGCATCCTCGTGAAGTTCGGGATGTCGATGGTCGTCATCGGCCCGATCGTCCTCGTCGGCGGGCTCGTCGTCCCCGCAATGCTGTTCTGATCCGTCGGGGCGCGGCTGGTGCCCGGGGAGGCGACCGTCGCCGCGTGCCCGCCTGCCCCGCGTCAGTCGAGCGGCTTGACGAGGGTGACGAACTCGAGGTCGTCGACCATCGGCACACCGAAGCGTTCGTCGCCGTACGGGAAGGGCTCGGTCTCGCCGGTGCGCTCATAGCCGCGGCGTTCGTAGTAGGCGATGAGCTCCGAGCGCTTGTTGATCACGCTCATCTGCAGGGCCCGGGCACCCCAGCGTTCGGCCACCCACGCCTCGGCGAGGTTCATCAGCGCCGACCCCACACCCTGCCCCTGCCCGAGCGGCGAGACCGCGAGGACGCCGAGGTAGGCGACGGAGTCGACGGGTTCGCGCAGGTACACGCTGGCCACGGCGGGGCCGTCGACCGAGCGGACGAGGATCATCGTCGAATCCGCCTCGGCGAGCATCTCCCGAGCCATCGCCTCATCGAGCCGCTGCCCGCTGAGCAGGTCCGCCTCCGTGGTCCACCCCTGCTTCGAGGCCTCACCGCGGTAGGCGGAGGCGACGAGGGCGACATAGTCGTCGATGTCGGCGTCGGTGAGCACGCTGACGACGTAGCCCGACTCGTTGAGGATGAGTTCGTGGGCGTCGACGAGGGTGGCCGGGGGCTGCGAGGTCATGCGGGACGACTCCTTGGGGCGGCGGCGGGTCACGGCCCGCCGGGATCTTCAACACTCCCCACCAAGATTAGTGGGTAGTCTCGGAAGCGGGAACAGCCCCCTTGAGAGAACAGGATCAGCCATGGACATCGACATCGACGGCGAGACCTTCACCTTCGCCGAGGACTCCGCGCAGTCCCGCTTCACGGTCTCCCACGACGGCCAGGTCATCGGCCTCATCGACTACATCGACACCGCCGACGGCCCGGGCGACGTCCCGACCACGCGGACGTTCACCCACACCGAGGTCTCCCCGGCCTTCGGTGGTCGCGGGATCGCCGCCCACCTCGTGCGCTTCGCCCTGGAGACCACCACCGAGGCGGGTCTGCGGTTCCGCACGACCTGTTCGTACGTCATGCGGTTCCTCGAGAAGAACCACGAGTTCGACGCGTCCCTCGCCTGACGAGCAGTCGCCGCGGCCTCAGTCGCTGTCGTCGCGCTCGTAGACGGACCGGACGACCCGGGCCGGTGCGCCGACGACGACGGCACCAGCCGGCACATCACGGGTGACGACCGCGGCCGCCGCCACGACCGCGTCATCGCCGATGGTCACCCCGGGCAGCACCGTGACGTTCGCTCCGATCCACACGCCCCGACCGATGACGATCGGCGCCGGGCGCATATCCGCCCGCCGGCTCGGATCGAGGTCGTGGTTGAGGGTCGCGAGCACCGCGTTGTGACCGATGAGCGCGTCGTCGCCGATCGTGATGCCGCCCTGGTCCTGGAACCGTGCACCGGAGTTGATGAAGACCCGCTCGCCGAGGCGGATGTTCCGCCCGAAGTCCGCGGAGAACGGCGGGAACACCGTCACCGAGGCGGGAACCGGTCGAGCCGTGAGGGTCGACAGCAGCATCCGCACCTCCTCGGGACTGCGGTAGCCGGTGTTGAGTTCGGCCGTGCTCCGCAGCGCCTCCTGGCTCGCTGAGTGCATGGCCCGGTGCAGCGGGGAGCCTGAGACGATCGTCTCCCCCGCGTCGAGCGCCGTGATGAGCGCGTCGATGTCGGCGATGTCTCCGCCGCCGGGTTCGGAGTCACCGTTCGAACTGGTCACTGTCTCACTCATCGTCTCTCCTCGAGGTTGTGCGCAGTGGTGTCCGGTCAGGGCCGCTCAGTGGCCTCACGGGGTGAGGAGGACCTTGATCGCGCGGCGTTCGTCCATCGCCGCGTAGGCCTCGGCGGCCTCATCGAGCGGCAGCCGCATGTCGAAGACCCGGCCGGGGTCGATCGTCCGCGTCCAGATGAGGTCGATGAGCTCAGGCAGGTAGCGGCGCACGGGTGCCGGGCCGCCGTGGAGGTGGACGAGGCCGAAGAAGAGTTCGTCTCCGGGCAGGGCGACGTCGTGGGAGACGCCGACGTAGCCGATGTGACCGCCGGGCCGCGTCGCGCGGATCGCCTGCATCATCGACTCCTGTGTGCCGACGGCTTCGATCGCGGAGTCGACGCCGAATCCGTCGGTGAGCTCCTTGATCGCGGCCACCCCGGCGTCGCCGCGGTCGGCGACGATGTGTGTGGCGCCGAATTCGCGGGCGAGGCGCTGCCGATCCTCGTGCCGGCTCATTGCGATGATCGTCTCCGCTCCCATCTGCCGGGCGGCGAGGACGCCCATGAGTCCGACCGCGCCGTCGCCGATGACGGCGACGCTCGAGCCGGGACCCACCTCGGCGGCGTCGGCGGCGAACCATCCGGTGCCGAGGACGTCGGAGGCGGCGAGCAGCGAGGGGATGAGGTCGTCATCGGGCTGGCCGGGGGTGGCGACGAGGGTGCCGTCGGCGTGCGGGATGCGGGCGTATTCGGCTTGGGTGCCGATCGCGCCGTCGACGAAGATCCCGTTGACGCAGCGCGACTGGTATCCGGCGGTGCAGATGGGGCACGTGTTGTCGGAGATGACGAAGGATCCGACGACGAAGTCCCCGACGCTCAACGTCGAGACCTCCTCGCCGATCTCCTCGACGACGCCGACGTATTCGTGCCCCATGAGCTTCGCATCAGGAGTGTCGGCGCCGCGGTAGGGCCACAGGTCGGACCCGCACACGCAAGCTGCGACGATGCGGATGACGGCATCGGTCGGGTCGATGATCTGCGGGTGGTCCCGCTCTTCGATGCGAACGTCTCCGGGGGCGTGCATGATGACTCCGCGCATGGTTGTGCTCCTTCGGTGGGGGTGGAACGGGTGCGGTGGTGGACACCGAATCCGGTGGGTGGGATACGGAGGTGCCTAGAGCTCGTCGGCGGTGCTCACTGTGGTCTCGTGTTCCGTGGTCTCGTGCGCTCCGGTCTCAGGTTCGCCCGTCTCGCGGACCCCGCCCGGTCTCGCCTCTGCGGTGAGCGAGGAGAGCAGGCGCAGCTTCTCCTCCGACCGGGATCCGGGTTCGGGAGTGTAGACGAGGAGGACGAGTCCCGCCTCGGCGGTGATCCTCAGCTCTTCGTAGGCGAGCTCGATCTCTCCGATGTCCGGGTGGACGAACCTCTTCATCCCCGCCCCGTGGGTGCGCACATCGTGGGCCGCCCAGAGCTCCCGGAAGGTCTCGCTGCGGGTCGAGAGCTCCCCGACGAGCTCCTGGATCCCGCGGTCATGCGGATCCCTGCCGGCTTCGGCCCGGATCACGGCGACGCACATCTGGGCGAAGAGGTCCCAGTCGGGGTAGAAGTCCCGGGAGGCGGAGTCGAGGAACTGGAACCGGGCGAGGTTGGGTATCCGTCCGCCGTCGCCGATGACCGGGGAGTAGAACGCCCGGCCGAGGTCGTTGACGGCGACGATGTTCTGCGCGGCGTCGCGGACGAAGGCGACGGACTCGGTCATCGCCTCGAGCATCCAGTGAAGCGTCTCGTGCGGTGTCCGGGCCGCCGAGCGCGGACGACGACGCCGTCCCGAGGTCGGCACCCCGTCAGCGGCACGGGCGAGGTCGACGAGGTGGCCGCGTTCGGTGTCGGTGAGCTGCAGCGCATCGGCGAGCGAGTCGAGGACCGCTGCGGAGGCTCCGCCGATGGCTCCCCGTTCGAGCTTCGCGTAGTACTCGACGCTCATGCCCGCCAGGGTCGCGACTTCGCTCCGGCGCAGCCCGGGCACACGACGTCGGCCGTCCGCCGGCAGCCCGGCGGCCGCGGGCGTGATCTTCGCCCGGCGTGACATGAGGAACTCCCTCACCTCGGCCCTGTTGTCCATGCATTCGAGCGTAGACCTCTCACGCCCCGGGAGGGATACCCTGCGAGTACACCCCTGGCGAGTGCACCGCAAGGGCCCGCACCCTCAAGCGGCCGTCGCCGACTGCGCAGCGGACCGAACGATGCCGGGGCGGGATCTGCGCACGGGGACGAACCGCAGTACGCAGACCACCCAGACGGTGGCCGCGATGATCACGGATGCGAGGATCGTCCAGAAGAGCACGGGGTCGCCGACGGCGAGCCGAGGGATCTCGCGACCGGGAATGACGACGGCGAAGGTCCCGGCGATGAGGGCGCCGATCCACGATCCGACCATGAGGAAGACGTGGGTGCGCAGTCGGCCGCGGCGGATGGCGATGACCCCCAGCGTCGTCGTCGCGAAGGTGTAGATCGCCAGGGCATGGAAGACCGTGAATGCCCCGGTGAGCGAGTAGATGAACATCCCGCTCACGCAGACGAGGTACATGAGCACGACCCACGAGCGGCCGATGGTCTTGTGCCGGTTGTCCTTGGGTCGGCGGATCAGCTGCACGGGGGCCAGGAGCACGACACCGGCGGCGGCGATGGCGTGGACGGCGATGATGAGTGTCATCATGGGATTAAGATAGTCATGCTATCCAAGCACTGGCAACGTGGATAGTCGACCGCCTGAGCACTATCCAAGGCAGTTCTCCGATCGGCACTGCGGATCTCGAAGGGAGACGATGAAGCTCAGCGAACTCGCCCGCCGCACCGATGTGTCCACGGCGAGCATCAAGTACTACATCCGCCTCGGCGTGCTGGGCACCGGTGAGAAGCGCAACGCCACGACGGCGGTCTACGGGGATGCCCATGTGCACCGTCTCGCGCTCATCACGTGGCTCCGTCGCGAACTCGCCCTGCCGATGTCGTCTATCGCCGTACTCACGCACGCGATCGACGACGAAACCCTGGACAATCTCGAACTGATGGGCGTCTGCCAGCGCCTCGCCCTCGGTCTCGACAGCTGTCTCGACAGCGCGCCTGAGCCTCAGCCCACCGCGACGCCGCCGACGGAAGGGACCGGCGATGCCGCCGCACCGCCTCGGCGAAACGACCCCGACGTGATCACAGACCTGGACGCCGAAGTCGGTGACGTCCTCTCCGACCTCGGCTGGCCCGACGTCTCCCCCACCGCTCGCGCCGCGGTCGCCGTCTGCCTGCGCGATCTCATCGACGCCGGCTACGACGTGGGGCGGGACATCGTGATGACCCATGCCACGGCTCTGGCACAGATCGCCCGGGAGAACACGCTGCCCATCAGCGACTCCCTCACCCGCGACGAGATCGCTCTCGCCGTCATCCGCGGCATCACCCTGCACAATCGGCTCCTCATCTCGATGAGCACGCTCGTCCACGCTGCGATGTCCGCGCAGGCACGGAAACCGCGCGACTGACGCTCTCACACTGCGAAATCCGCATCGATTCCGCCCCTGCGGACCTTTACACTGAACGAGGCGCCGGGCGATCTTGCGCTCTGCCGCCTCGACACAACAACCAAGGGAGGATCAGTCGTGGACATCACGCCGATCATCGACAAGCTCAACACCGGACTGTTCATCAACGGACAGTGGCGTGATGCCGAGGGCGGAAAGACCATCGACGTCATCAACCCCGCAACCGGTGACGTCATCACCACCGTCGCCGACGGTTCCGCCGCCGACGCCGAGGCCGCCATCAAGGCCGCCGGTGACGCGCAGGCCGACTGGGCCGCCACCGCACCCCGTGACCGGGCCGAGATCCTGCGCCGCGCCTTCGAACTCCTCATCGAGCGCTCCGACGACATCGCCGCCGTCATGACCGCTGAGATGGGCAAGCCCTTCGCCGAGTCCAAGGGAGAGGTCGCCTACGGCGCCGAGTTCTTCCGCTGGTTCTCCGAGGAGGCCGTGCGCATCAGCGGCGACTACATGCTCTCCACCGACGGCAAGAACCGCCTCATGGTCTCCCGCGAACCCGTGGGCCCCTGCGTGCTCATCACCCCGTGGAACTTCCCGCTGGCCATGGGCACCCGCAAGATCGGACCGGCCATCGCCGCCGGCTGCACGATGGTCTTCAAGCCCGCGAAGCTCACCCCGCTGACCTCGCTCATGCTCGTCGACGTCCTCACCGAGGCAGGGCTGCCGGCCGGCGTCCTCAACGTCGTCACCTCGGAGTCGGCCCGTCGGGTCGTCACCCCGTGGATGGAGTCGGGCATCGCCCGCAAGGTCACCTTCACCGGGTCGACCGAGGTGGGCATCAACCTGCTCAAGCAGGCTGCCGACAATGTCATGAAGTCCTCGATGGAGCTCGGCGGCAACGCGCCGTTCGTCGTCTGCGAGGACGCCGATCTCGACAAGGCCGTCGACGGTGCGGTGCTCGCGAAGATGCGCAACGGCGGCGAGGCCTGCACCGCGGCCAACCGCCTCTTCGTCCACTCCTCGATCGCCGATGAGTTCTCGCAGAAGCTCGCCGAGCGCATCGGTTCGATGAAGGTCGGCAACGGCCTCCATGAGGGCACCGAGGTGGGACCGCTCGTCGACCAGGAGTCGCTGGACAAGGTCGCGGCCCTCGTCGACGACGCCGTCGCCGGAGGTGCGACGGTGCTCACGGGCGGTTCGAAGATCGAAGGCGACGGGTTCTTCTTCGACCCGACCGTCATCACCAACGTCCCGGCCGGTTCGGAGATCCGCACGACCGAGATCTTCGGCCCCGTCGCCCCGATCGTCACCTTCGACACCGACGAGCAGGCGATCGCGCTGGCCAATGAGACCGAGTATGGGCTTGCCGGCTACCTGTTCAGCGAGAACATCAACCGTGCGCTCAGCCTCGCCGAGAAGCTCGAGGTCGGCATGATCGGCCTCAACACCGGTCTCGTCTCGAACCCGGCCGCCCCGTTCGGCGGCGTGAAGATGTCGGGTCTCGGCCGTGAGGGCGGACGCGTCGGCATCGACGAGTACCTCGAGATCAAGTACGTGGCCACGCCGCGCTCCTGATCCCCTCTCCTGGTCCCGTGCGGCCGCCGGTTGAGCCGGCCCGCACGGACTGAGATCGCCGAGGCGGTCGACACCTGAGGTGTCGGCCGCCTTTCGCGTTCCTGGGGGTCCGCGGCGCCGAGCACAGCCGCCGGCCGTTCCGTTGACCACTTCGGGCCCTTTGACCCATGCCCGGACCGGCCTACACTCAGGGAGTGTGAGCACAGTGACGAAGAAGTCCCTTCCGCACCGCCCCTGGATTGCCCACGCCGAGGAGGTCGACCGATGATCCTCTCCCCCGACCGGGATCCCCGGCTGATCACGATCCGCCGAGGCGGCACCCTCACCGACGACCACCACCAGCTTCTCGCCCTGTGGGCCGCCGACTGCGCCGAGCATGTCCTGCCGTTCTTCGCCGCCGTCGCCCCGGACGCGCCCAAGCGAGGCGATCGTGGCGGCTCGGGCGTGGGCTGAGGGGCAGATGCCGATGATGACCGCCCGCGCCGCCGGAGGTCATGCGATGGGGGCGGCGCGACCCCTGACCGGGGCCGCCCGCTTCGCTGCGTACGCGGCCGGACAAGCGGCATGCGTGGGACATGTCGCCGAGCACGATCTCGGCGCCGCTGCCTACGCGATCAAGGCTGTCGCCGCCGCGCACCAGAATGATCCGGATGCGGCAGCGGCGGAGCGTGACCGGCAGCGTGAGCGTCTGCCCGAGGCGGTCCGTGAGCTCGTCCTCGACGATCAGGCGCGTCGCAACAGCCTCTGCTGGAACGTCTTCACCGACTGAGCGTTCATCTGTCGGGAGGCCGTCCCACGATGGCCGACGTCAGGGCAGGTGAATGCCTGCGCCGGTCAGCTCACGCCCGGCGGCGGGCGAGGACGTCGTTGACGGCATCGAGTGCCGGTGCCCTGTCGGCACGAATCGCTTTGCGGCCGTGCTCGAGCGGGCTGTCCTCACGTGCCGAGTCGCTCAACTCGGCACGGTATCCGAGCTCCTCGGCGAACTGTGCGGCAATGTCCTCTCGGCTGCGCGCCTGCGTCTCATACGAACTCGCATCGGCGGCCTTGGGCGTCGGCACAGCGTGCTCGGCCTCCTGGGCGCCGACGTAGCTCGGCACCGGCAGAGGCGTCGGGGACCATCCGTCGCGGGCCTTGAGCCGCTGCTGGAACGGGTCGTTGACCGCCGCCTCGGCGGCACTCTTCGCGGCCGCGCTCCGCTGAGCGCTCTGCACGACGGTGTCGGCGAGGTCCGCTGCGACCGAGGTCGTCGACGCAGCGACAACCTCTGAGGCCTCGTCTGCGGCAGCCACAGGTGAGGAGGTCTCGGCCGGAGTCGTGTCCGCCTTCTCTGCGGCATTGGTCACTGCCGCAGGCTCCGCGATGACCGGGATCGGACCGGTGAGCAGGATCTGGCGAGTCGTGTGGCCCTCTGCAGCTTCGTTGCGGATGCGCACAACCGGGATCTCACCGGTGACCGCTTCCTCGCGGGCGTACTTGGCCGTCGCACTGCGCTGCTGGAGCGCGCGTTCACGAGCGGTCTTCGCCGTCGTCGCCTTCTCGTCCGCAGATGATGCCTTCGTCTCGGATGCCGTCGAGCGCGGCGTCGCCGCAGCCTTGGCCGCCGCCATCGCCTGCGCCCGTGCCGCTGTGGACCCGACGGTCGACGACCTCGTCGACCCGGCCGTCTTCGCAGCGCCCGTCGCGGTCGAACCAGCTGTCACAGCCGCACGCGAAGTCGTTGCCGCCTCGGCGTCCGCATCGTCCTCCACCTCGGTCACGGCCCCAGTCATCCGGCGCAGCCGCTTCCTGATCTCGCGCTTGCGCATGTTGAGGGTGCGGACGATGAAGAGGGAGACGACCGCGAGCCCGGCGAAGACGCCGATGAGCGCGGGATGGACGACGGAGAAGAACGCGAGCACCGATGTGACGATCACCCCGAGCACCGATGCGAGGAACGTCAGCGCGAACCCGCGGACCATCGTCCCGATCGAACGCAGGGACTCACGCAGCGGGGCGGTGCTCTCGGTCATCGTGGGATCCTCATCGGGTCGGGAAGTGGGCTCTGTCGTGGGGTCTGACCCGCCGAGGCGGTCCTGGCCGCCTCCGGGCGGCATCCGGCGCGCCCGGTTGGCAGTCGCTGCAGCCTGCGCCCGGACCGCCCGCTGCTGACCGGCGCCGAGGCGGCTCACCGACTCGGCGGCGCGCCCCTCGTTCTGTCGGCCGGAACCGGTTCCGCCGGTCTGCGCGAACACGGCATGGACGGCCGGGTGAAGGGGGCGCACATTGTCGGCCCCGGACGCCCGGTCGTGTCCGCCTGCGAGGAACGCCGAGCGGGTCTCGCCCACGGCGACCGGAAGGACAGCGGGCTGGGATTCGGGTTCCGGCTGGGACTCAGGCACTGCCTCGGCGGTCTGGGCGTCACCGTCGATGACGGAGAGTTCGGGGGTGCCGGCGGAGAGCCGCAGGTTCGGGGCGATCCCGGCGGCGGCATGGTCGGCACTCGGCACGGAGGGCTTGACCGCCTCGGCGCGGAAGACGGCGACCCGCTCGCCGAGGTCACGGCAGGGATTCTGGGATTCGGCGCGCACGACCTGGGCATCATCGGGCAGGCGGTCGAGGTCGACGCGGGAGAGCTCGGTGGCCGACCGGCGGATCATTGCGGGCACGACGACGACGAAGACCACGGCGATGGCGATGACGACGATGATACTGGTGTCCACACTGCAGAGCCTAGAGGTCACGATTGGACAACAGCGTGAACGGCGGTGGTGTGTCGGTCATTCCGACACGAAGTTCACAAGGAGCGCGAGCCCGGCCCCTCACCTCGACTGTGCCGGTACGCGGAGAGGATGCCGTGGGGGATGTCCTCGACGGTGAGGGCGAAGGTGCGGTGGTCGCTCCACTGTCCGTCGATGTGCATGTAGTTCCTCCGCAGTCCCTCGTCGCGGAAGCCGAGCTTCTCGACGACGCGGAGGCTCGCAGTGTTCTCCGGTCGGATGTTGATCTCGATGCGGTGGAGGCCGAGCGCGAACAGGCAGTGGTCGGTGGCCATCGCCACGGCCAGCGGTGTGATGCCGCGACCGGCGACGCGGGAGTCGACCCAGTAGCCGATCTGGCCGCTGAGGATCGACCCCCACGTGATGCCGGAGACGGTCAGCTGGCCGCGGAAGCGGCCGTCGACCTCGATCGCGAACGGCACGCTCTGCGCCCGTTTGGCCTGCTTGTCGTACATCCGCACCATCGCGCGGAAGTTCGGCGTGACCTGACCGGGGATCGGCAGGGTCGCATCCCACGGACGCAGCCAGTCCCGGTTGAACCGCCGGACCTCACGCCACTCGGATTCGTCGCTGCGGCGCAGGGGTCGAAGGACGACGCCCGCGGTGGCATCGCGCAGCTCGATCGGCCAGAACGGGCCGCCCATCACGGTCGTCCCCGCTCAGCGTCCTCGCGCGGCATCAGCGTCCCCGCGCGAGGGCAGACAGCGAAGCCACGGGCACTCAGTCGAGTTCGGCCACGTACTCTTTGAGCCATCCCTTGAGATCCTCGCCGAGGTCGTCGCGCGAGCACGCGATCTGCACGACGGCCTTGAGGTAGTCGAGCTTGTCGCCCGTGTCGTAGCGGTCGCCGGAGAAGACGACGCCGTAGACGCCGTGGCTGGACTCATCCTCGGCGAGCGTCTGCAGGGCGTCGGTGAGCTGGATCTCGTTGCCGCGGCCGGGCGCGGTCGTCTCGAGGACGTCGAAGATCTCCGGAGCGAGGACGTAGCGGCCGATGATCGCGAGGTTCGACGGCGCCTCCTCCTGTGCCGGCTTCTCGACGAGGCCGGTGATCCTGACGACGCCGTCCTCGTCGGTCTCCTCGACGGCCGCGCAGCCGTAGAGGTGGATCGACTCCGGGGGAACCTCCATGAGCGCCACGACGCTGCCGCCGGTCCGCTCCGTGACGTCGATCATCGTCGGCAGGATCGGGCTGCGTTCGTCGATGAGGTCATCGCCGAGGAGGACCGCGAACGGCTCGTCGCCGACGTGCTGGCGGCCCTTGAGCACAGCATGGCCGAGACCCTTGGGGTCGCCCTGCCGGACGTAGTGGATGTCTCCGAGCTCCGAGGAGTGCCGAACGGCGGCGAGCTTCTTGTCGTCGCCCTTCTTCGCCAGCGCCGCTTCGAGTCCGTCGACGCGGTCGAAGTGGTCCTCGAGGGGGCGCTTGTTGCGCCCGGTGATCATGAGGACGTCCTGCAGACCCGCAGACACCGCCTCCTCGACGACGTACTGGATGGCCGGCTTGTCGACGACAGGGAGCATCTCCTTCGGCGTCGCCTTCGTCGCGGGGAGGAATCGGGTTCCCAGGCCGGCCACAGGGATCACGGCCTTGCGCACGGTGCTGCGAGATTGATCAGTCATGCCCTTCATCTTAGCCATGCCCGCCCCACCGGTTAGGCTGAAGGGCGTGGATCCCGTCTCCTCGAAGGCAGAGCTGCGGGCCCTGATCCGGGCCCGCCGGTCAGCTCGTGCGCGTCAGTGGGGCGCGCACAGTGACGATTCCGGTGCCTCTCCCGCCGAGGCGGCCGCCTCCGTCTCATCGGTCGCCGACCTGCGATCGCCGCTCCCCGCGCCTCCATCGTCTGCCCATTGCCCATCGGTCGCCGCCCGTCGTTCGTCTCCCACGACCCCTCACCGGGCCGTCCCCGTCTCATCCGTCGCCGACGCCGTACTGTCGGCGCTCGACCGGTGGTGGCCGAGCCCCGACCTCTCCGGTCACATCGTCATCGCCTACGCCGCCCTTCCCGGTGAGCCCGATGTCGACGCCGTCGTCGATGGCCTCCGGGAGCGGGGGGCCAGGGTCTTCCTCCCCGTCGTCACCCGCATCGGTGAGGCTCTCGAATTCGGCGAGGTGAGAACGCCGATGGCCGAACTCACCCCGCAGGGCCGGTGGGGCATCCGCGAACCGCGGGCCGAGCACAGTGCGTCGAGCCTCTTCGCCGAGGCGGCGCCCGACCTCCTCCTCGTCCCTGCCCTCGGCTTCGGTGCCGGCGGGGCACGGTTGGGCAACGGCGGAGGGTTCTACGACAGGACGTTCGGGCCGCTGGGAGAGGTGCCGCTGGGCGACGTGCCGCCCCTGGACGCATCTATCGGGGATGCGCCGCCCGGGCCGTCGCGCTCGCACGCACAGCCCCCCGATTCTGCGGGTCCGCGCGTGGTCGGTGTGTGCTTCGCCGAGGAGGCCGATCTGCCCGGCCTCGTCGTCGAACCGTGGGATCTCCGAGTCCCGGAGGCGATCACCGAGGACGGTCTGCGCGTGCTCTGAACGGCGTCGTCGACAGCAGCTCAGACTCACCATCTGGCCACGATCACCCGCGAAATAAACCCCCACTCGTGCGCGTTGGACTGTGGAGAAGCGCACTGGGTCGGTGAGAGCGAGAGACGGCGGAACGGGCCGGTGCACTATACTCTTCACGTTGAGGAAAGGTTCTCTATGCCCGTCTATTCGTACGCATGCAAGAGCTGCGGCCACAAATTCGATGTCCACCAGGACTTCAGCGACGACTCGCTGACGATCTGCCCGGAATGCCAGGGCCAGCTGAAGAAGGTCTTCGGCACCGTGGGCATCAGCTTCAAGGGCTCGGGCTTCTATGCCACCGACTCCCGCAAGAGCACCTCGAGCTCGGTCGCCCCGGCAAGCTCCTCGTCGAAGGACTCGAGCTCCACCTCCTCCGACTCTGCGTCGAAGTCAGAGTCGTCGGCAGCCCCGGCGAAGGCGGGCACGTCCGCGACGAACTGAGCCGTCCGGCTCTCCTGCGACTCATGTGCGCACGGCTGGGGACGGCCCGGCCACTCATGCTCAGATCCCCTGTGGACGACAGATGACTGTCCACAGGGGATTTCTCATCCCTTGCCATCGACCGTCTGGGTTGCGCACGCTCAGAGCATGAAGCTCCTCGATCGGCTCACGGCTCGAGCGGCAGGCGGTCCGCTGTCCCTGCGGGTGCGACCGCGCAGGCTCCTCGCCGCAGTGTGCATCGCCCTCGCCTGCGCCCTGCTCGCGTGGCAGCTCACCCCGAGCCAGGGCGACACTCCGGTGGTCGTCGCCGCCGCTGACCTCGCCCCCGGCACTCAGCTCACCGCCGCCGACCTCGCGCTCGTCGACTATCCCCGTGACTTCGTGCCGAGCAAATCGTTCACCGCCGTCGACGACGCTCTGGACAAGCGCACCTCCGCGGGTGTGTCGAAGGGATCGCCTCTGACCCGGGCGGCTGTCCTCGACCAGCAGGCGCTGCCCGACGGCACCACCGACCTCATCATGCCGGTGCGGCTCGCCGACGACGAGTCCGCCGGACTCCTCGCCCCCGGTCAGCGGATCCGTCTGTTCAGCTCCCTTCCCGAGGGCGGTTCCGAGGTCGTCGTCGACGAGGTCACGATCGCCCGGATCATCGAGAAGGAGAACGGCGTCACAGCAGAATCAGGACAGCTTGTCTCGGTAATCCTCTCCCCCGACGATGCGGGTCGGATTGCGGAATTCGCGGGGTTGCCGATCAGCTTTGCAATCCTGCCGCAATGAGCCCGTTCTCGAATTGCCGAAACCGGCAGCGGCGGCATCCTGGCGGGCCCTGGTGACCCCGATTAGTCATTGGCTATTCGCATGTCAACAGTGTTGGGATGTGGAGTTGGTCTGTACTATGTAACCTTCATTGCAAGATTAGAGTCGCATTATTGCTCACACCACCGAAAGGGTGCCGCTAATGCTTAAGGGTTTCAGGGACTTCATTCTCCAGGGGAATGTCGTCGAACTGGCGACCGCTGTCATCATCGGCAGCGCGTTCACCGCCATCGTCACGGCGTTCTCCGACAAGATCATCAACCCCCTCATCGCTGCCGTCGGCGGCGCAGAAGGCCCCGCATTGAGCTTCACGCTCAAGCCCGGCGTGCCTGAGACGACGATCGACATCGGTGCGGTCATCACCGCCGCGATCAACTTCCTCATCGTCGCCGCCATCGTCTACTTCATCATCATCGTTCCGATGAACAAGCTCAACGAGATGCGCAAGCGCGGCGTGCCCGAGTCCGAGGTGCCCCCGACCGCTGAGGACCTCCTCGGCGACATCCGCGATCTCCTCCGCAACCAGGCCGCCGCCAACGCCGGTCCTGCAGGCGGCACCCCGGGTCAGGGTGGATACACCGACCCGAACGAACCGCCGCGCCACTGATCCGACCGTGATCGGTGCAGCCCCTGAGGCTGCACATGCACGAGGGCCCGCTTCCCACACTGGGAAGCGGGCCCTCGTCGCTGTCCGGGGTCCTCGTCACCCCGGTATGTCGGCCGGCCGAGCCGGCATCAGCCGTACCGCGTCACCAGTGCGGGGGTTTCTGCGACCGGTAGTGTTCGGCACTGAATCCTGTCGTGCCCGATTCGGCTTCGTTGCGCAGCGTCGCTCGATACGCGCGCAGCGCACGCTCGAGGCGCGCCTTCTTCTCACGCTCATCGTCGCCCTCGTCGGACGAGCCCGAGGTGCCGGTCTCGCCGTCAGGCGAATCGGATTCGGGCTCACTCTCGGACCCGGGATCACGCCCAGGCTCGGACTCGGGCTCAGGCTCGCGCTCGGGATCACGCCCGGGCTCGGACTCTGCCCCGGGCTCAGGGTCGGTCATCGGTGCTCGCCGAGGAGTCCCGGCCGTCCGCCGATCCCGAACCCGACTCGGAATCGACGTCGTCGGCCTCGATGAGCCCCGCGTCGCGCAGCGATTCGGCACGGATCTGGTCGGTGTCGAAGGTGGGGATGACCTCGCCCTCGACGGGACCGCGCGCATCGGCGGAGGGGATGAACACCTCGGCGCCGGTGACCTTCTTCGCCTGCGCATGGCGCTGACGATAGCGGTCGACGGCTGCCTGCAGCTGGGTCTCCCCGCGGGGTGTGTTGCTCTTCTGGGCGAGCGCCGTGCGCAGGAGCTCCTTGATCTCTCCGTCGCCGCGGACGACGGCATCGGACTGGATCCAGTCGATCATCTCGTCAAGACCCTGGTCGGAGTACTTGTGCATCGGCAGGCCGGGGACGAGCTTCGGGCGGCTGCCGGTGCGTCCGACGACGACGGAGGCAGCGCGGGCGGCGTTGAGGATCGCCTGCGGGCTCATCGTCTCCACCGTGGACTTCCAGGCGTCGAAGATCTTCTCGGTCTCGGCCTGCGGGTCGACGAACGCATCGGTCGACCACACGCGCATGAACTTCCATCCGCGGCGTTCGAGCTGCTCGGGAACAACCCGGTCGCGCTGGCGCAGACTGCGGATCGAGGCGTAGTCGGGGCCGTCTCCGGAGACGGCGATGATCATCCCGTGCTCGTCCTCGGCGGAGTTCGCCACGGCCAGGTCGATGCCGTTGTAGTGCTCGTGGGCGACGACGCCGAGCTGGAGGAGACGGTCGGCGATGTCGTTGAACAGCGGGTCGTAGATCTCCCCGTGGGGGCCGGGCTGGCGGACGCCGCCGCCGGCGATCTCCTCGAACAGGCGCGGCAGCAGCTGTGCTCCTCCGCTGAGCTTCGCCGCGTCGAAGTCCTCGGCCTCGATGCTCGAGACCACGGTGAGTCGTTTGCGTGCGCGGGTGACGACGGCGGCGAGGATGCGGTCGCCGTCGGGGCCGGAGAGCGGACCGAAGTCGTTGATGACCCGGCCGTGGACGGTGCGCCCGTAGCCGAGCGAGAAGATCACGGCATCCCGTGACATCCCCTGGACGCGTTCGGCGTCGGTGACGACGAACGGCTCCTTCGCGGGGTCGTTGAAGAAGGCTGCCACGTACGGCAGATCCTTCATCGCCCGCGAGATCGCTGTGGCGATCCGCTGCGCATGGTGCGGGGTGAGGGCGACCACGGCCAGGGACTCCCTGGACCGGGTCCGCGCATGTTTGAGCACGAGTTCGACGACGCGTTTGACCTCGGCGTCCGGGCTTTCGACCCGGCCCGTGCCGATGTCGGTGGGCCCGCGCCCATCGGCGACGTAGGAGAACTCGAGCCCGGTTCCCTCGCCGGTGTGCGCGGTCGGCAGGGTCGAGATCGTCGAATCGTAGAAGTGCCTGTTCGCGAGGTCGATGAGACCCACCGGTGAGAGGCGGTAGGAGTTCGCCAGCCGCATCCGCGGCAGGAATTCGCCGAGGCGGTCCTGCACCGAGTCCGGATGCTCGGCTTCGTCGGGTCCCCACCGGTCGACGGCGATCGAGAACGGGCGCGGTCCCAGCAGCCGCGAGTCGCCGAGCGAGACGACCTGGCGGGCACGCGTGATGCCGGGGACGACGTCGGCGATCGAGAGCCGCCCGCCGTCGGCGATGACGACGGCGTCGAAGAGCGGGAGTGCCGCGAAGAGCTCGGGCACCGTGTACGGGCTGGCCATCCACACCGGCGCGAGCGTGGTGAGCAGTTCGGGCGCCTTCGTCGACATCCGCTGGACGGAGGTGTGCGGGGAGAGCAGCTCCTGCTTGATGACCCCGGCAGCGATCGGGTCGGCGTCGATGCCGCGCTTCCACGCCTGCGAATGGTTGTAGCGCAGGCGCCCGGCGCCGGCGGCGACGAAGGCCCGGTCGTTCTCCCGGAATCCTTCGGCGACCTCGTGGAGGGCAGCACCGTCGTGGCGGCCGATCTTCGGATCCTCGCCGGCCATCGACTGGAGGACCGACGCCCAATAGGCGAGATCGAATTCGGGTCCGACGAGGTGGTTCTCGACCTTGCGCCGGCGCAGGTCGGTCATGAGTTCGGAGAGGCCCTCATCGGTGAGCTCCCGCTGCAGGCGTGAGCGTTCGGGCAGGTCCGCGAGGTTCTCCGAGTCCCCGCCCATCGCCTCGGCGCGCGCGGTGAGCTCTTCGATGAGCATCGCGCCGAGGTCGCCGCCGTCGGGGGTCGTCTCGAGCACAGGGGCGAGTTTCGCGACGTCGGCTTCGACCCCCTGGAGGATCTCGTCGGCTTCGAGCACACCGCGCGGGATCTGCGGACGGCCGTCGTGACCGGCGAGGTCGCGGAGGATGACCCGTTGAGCGCGGACGTCGATGAGCGCCGAGTGGAGGTCGGCGACGTCGGCGCCGGGGCGGAGGAACTCCTGCGCGGACTTCTTCAGCCGCTTGCGCTGGAGCATGCCCATCTCGACGCCGAGTTCGGCCCGGTAGTCCGCGGTCCCGGTCGCGGCGATGAGGTCGTCGAGGCGGTGGTCGTAGACGTCGGGGGCGAAGCTGTCGAGGGTCGTGCGCACCCGGAGGAGGACCTTGATCGCCCGCGACCAGTCGTCGAGGTTGCGGCGGGGGTTGAGCTTGGCCTTGGCGAGCACGGGTTCGACGGCGGTGACGAGGTCGGGCAGCGTGCGGCCGAGGCGTTCGGCCACGGTGCGGGCGGCTTCGGCCTCGTCGACGGATTTGAGGTCGGCGCCGAACCAGACGGTGTCCTCGACGTCGAGGGTGAAGGCGCCGAGTCCGGCGAGCTCACCGAGTTTCCCGCGCAGTGCGTGCCGGCGGTCGTCGCTGGCTTCGAGGATGTCCTCACCGAAGCGCACACCGGTCTGCGGCGAGTCGTCGCCGGAGGTGAGTTCGGCGAGGTGCTGCATAGTCTCGTAGACGGAGACGTCCCACGGCTGGCGCCGCCGGTGCAGAGAGGTGACGTGGTCGGTCAGGGTAGCCCGCTGCTCGTTGAGTTCGGAGAGCAGGCCGCCGAGGTCGGGGCGTTCGGCTCGTTCCGCGGAGCCGATGAGGTCGATGAGCTGACGTTTGATGTGCTCGGCGCCTTCGCGGGTGTCGACGGCGAAGTCGCCCAGCCCGACCTCGCCGAGGCGGGCCGAGAAGTCGTCGAGGGCATCGGCGGTCTGGGCGAGGAAGAGCACGCTCTTGCCCGTGTGCGCCAGCGTCGTCGCGACGGCGACGGCGACCTGGGTGGCGCCGGTTCCCGGAGGGGTGTCGACGACGACGGAGCGACCCGAGACCGCCGCATCGACGACGGCCTGCTGGTCGCCGTCGACGTCGATGACGAGGAACTCCTCCTGCGGCTTCCGGTCGGGCAGCGGGGTGACGGGTTCCTTGAGGGCGGCGGGCACGAAGTCCTCATCGGCCGCAGCCTGCCGAGCGTCGGTGGCCGAGGGGTCCTCGGTGCGCACAGCCGAGGGTTCCTGTGCCGTTCGGTGCGAAGTCGTGGCTGAGCCAGAGCTCGCCGAGGTGATCGGCACCGTCGGTTCGCCGAGTTCGTCCTCGTCATCGGTTGCCGGTGCAGCGGCAGTCCTCGACGCGGGACCGGAGGACGGCTTCCCACCGGTGTCAGTCTTCGCGTCGACATCGTCTTCGGTGCCGGCGTCGGCCGTGATTTTGGTGCCGGCATCGGCCGTGATGTCGGCTTTCGCGTCAGCGATGCCGGCTTCGGTGTCAGCCTTCGGCTTGGCATCGGCTGTGGAGTCGGCGTCCGTCTTGGCGTCGGTGTCGTTCTTGGTGTCGGTCTTCGCGCCGACGTCGTTCTTGGTGCCGGTGTTGGCTTCGGATGCGCCACCGCCGGAGTCCTTCTCACGGGCCGGCGCTTTGGGGTCATCTTCCGAGCTCCCTGCGTCCGCAGCGGCATCGCTCTTCCCGACTTCTGTCCCAGCAGGTGCCTGAGCACTGCCCGACTTCGCGTCGCCAGCCGTGGTCGAGTCGTCACCTGTCTTCGAGTCGCCGCCAGCGGTGGTCGCGTCGTCACCCGCCTTCGGGTCGTCGCCAGCGGTCGAGTCGCTGCCTACCGTCGAGTCCCCGCCTGCCGTCGAACCGTCGCCGGCGGTCGAAGAATCAGTCGACCTCGAAGAGACCCCGGTCGATGCCGGTGTCGCTGCCGATGCAGTCTCACCGGATTTCGCCGTCGGTGTCACACCGGTCGACTCGGCGCTCCGCTCGTCGGACGTCGACGAGTCACCGGATGTCTTCGCCGGCGACGTCGACTCAACCGACTCGGCTGACTCCGCCGGCCCGGCACCCCTTTCCGAGGCCTTCTTCGCCGTGTCACCCGTTGAGCGTGGGGTGCGGCAGGGCACGGTCGAACCGCCGCCGAACTGTCCGCGGACCTCGTCGTCGCCGGCCAGCGCCCGGAGGATGGGATGCTGCGTGGGCAGGTAGTCGCCGGTGAAGGCGCTTGCGATGTTCGCGAACGTCGAGACGATGAACCGGTGGTTGATGCGCAGGCCCGGCACGGCCTGGGCGAGGTCGCGGAGGCGGTCGAGGGCCGGGCCCGGGTCGAAGCCGTGGGGTCCCCCGGTGGCGTCGACCCATTCGTCGACGGGCACGTCGAGGTCGTACACCTCGGCGAGGTGGCGGACGAGGGCCGGGTTGATGGTGATCTCGTTGCCGAGGACGATCTCGTAGTCCTCGACGCGCGAACCGCGCGGCACCAGCGTGATGTGGCGCAGCACGACGGGGGCGTTGAACTTGAACTTGGAGTCCTTCTCCGTCCACGACGCGAAGCCGATGGCCAGATGCGCGGCGCGGATGCCGCGTTCGTTGTCGAGCTGTTCTGCCTTCGACCGGATCGACCGGGCTCGACGGCGGGCGTCGGCGAGGATCTCGTGGTCGCGGATCAGGCTCGAGAGTCGGGTGGGGCGACCGGCGAGCAGCTGGGCGAGGCCCGACGGATGTGCTCCGGAGAGGTCGATGCTGCCGTCGCGAGAGTCCCGGAAATGGAGCATGGTGTCGCGACCGCCGAGGTGGGCGGCCTGCTCTTTCCACTCGGCGAACGCGCCCCCGAGCTCTGGGTACTGATCGTCAACAACGGTATCTGGCACAGTTCGACCCTAACGAGAAACTACGCATAACAGGTGCTGGCACACCGTGGAACATCGAGGTTTCTTCTACGCTACACTGGGTGATCGTGGTTGACGACAGCCACATCGCCCCCGTAGCTCAGGGGATAGAGCACCGCTCTCCTAAAGCGGGTGTCGCGCGTTCGAATCGCGCCGGGGGCGCCACGCATTTCATCATCGCAGCGAACGCGGCAGCAATCGCTTCGACGGAGCAGCCTCCAGCACCGCATCGGCGCTGTTCTCGCCGCAGCTCTTCCCGCCACACCACCTCACGTCAGCGCGAGCACGAGCAGTCCGGCGAGCACCGACCCGATCATCACAGCGATTCCCATGGCCAACGTCGCCTTCCAGCCCATCGTCCTGCCGACCATGACCATCGAGGGAAGGCTCAGCGCAGGCAGCGCGATGAGCAGCGCACCCGTCGTTCCCGCGCCGGCACCGGCGGCCAGCAGCGTGAGGATGATCGGGATCTCTCCCCCGGTCGGGATGACGAGCAGCGTGCCGACGACGGCGGCGACGATGATCGCGACCGCCCCGAGCTGCGCCTCCACACCGTAGAGTCCGGTCAGCCACGGAGCGATGAGGCCGATGACGAAGACGAGCACGAGATGCTCAGGGACGAGGATGAGGGTGAACCGCGACAGCGACCGCAGGTATCGCCGAGGCATCGACGAGAGTTCCGCAGGCTCGTCCGGCTGCGGGACGTTGACGTCCCTGCCGCGTCCCGCAATCCAGGTTCCGATGAGGGCACTCGCCCCGACAGCGATGAGCAGCCCGACGACGAGGCGCACGCCCAGGTACTGCCACGGCAGGACGAGGGCGAGGAAGACGAGGACCGCAGGGTTGAGCAGCGGATTGCCCACCCAGTACGCCAGCGCAGCGCTGCGCGTCACCCCGGTCCGGCGCAGGCCCGCTGCCACGGGAGCCGCACAGCACGTGCACATCATCGACGGCAGGGACAGAGTCGCCCCGACGAGCGACTGGGTTGCGGCATGCCGCCGGTTCATCACCCGCAGCAGCCAGTCCCGGGGCACGAGCGCGTCGATGGCCGCGGCGACGAGGAGGGCGACGACGAGCGCCTTCCACACGGCCAGGAAATACGCGAGCGTGAAGTCCCACGCCCCGGACACGGACATCGCCTGACCGGCGACGTCGAAGAGCGGGGCACCCTCCCAGACCGAGGTCTCGGACATCGTCTGGGCTTTGTCCCAGTACGGCAGCCATTTCGACCAGGTCAGGCCCACGCCGAGGAGGATGACGAGGATCGTCAGTCCCGCCCAGTCCGCGGCGCGCAACCGGCGACGCTCAGCCGCCGGGGCCGCAGGTACGGCCGCTGTCCGGGCAGCCGCAGCCGCGGACTCGTTCGTCGTCGATTCCACCGATCAGAGACCCGGTTCGGGGATCTCTCCGTCCTCACGGCGCTTGTTGGCATCGCGAGAGACCCGGACGACCATCGTCGGGCACTGCGAGTACGGCAGCACCGACTGCGAGGTCGACCCGAGCAGGAGGCCGGCGAACCCGCCGCGTCCGCGTGAACCGATGACGAGCACCTCGGCGGTGTCGGAGGCCCGAACGAGCACCTCGGCGGGCTGACCGTCGAAGAGGGTCCACGTGACGTCGAGGTCGGGGAACTCCGCCTTCACGCGCTGCTTGGCGACGACGAGTTTGTCGGCGCCTTCGTTGATGAGGCGCTCGAGGTCGGCGGTGCTCGGCAGCCATTCGGGACCGATCACGGTCGTCGTGATGACGGCGACGATGTGCAGGGGCGAACCGCGGCGCACGGCCAGGCGAGCTGCCTTCCACAGGGCGGGCGACTCGGCGCCGAGGGAGTCGACCCCGACGACGACCTTGCCGTCGAAGCGCAGACCCTCGACCGCCTCGGCGTCGGGATCGGACTCCTCGACCTCGAAGCCGTCCTGACGGATCGGACGCGACGATGTCGGATGGGCCGGCTTCTCGGTGTCGGCCTGCCATGATGCGGGGACGACGACGGTCGGGCACGCGGAGTGGGCCGGCAGCGCACTCGAGACCGTGCCGAGGAGGCGACCGGCGAACCCGCCCCGACCACGGGAGCCGACGACGGTCAGGCACGCGGACTTCGATTCGTCGATGAGGACCCCGGCGGCATCCCCGACTTCGATGACGGCTTCGACGGGCACGCCGGCGGCCTTGACCTCGGCGGCGGCCTCCTTGAGGGTGTTCGTCACCGACGCGCGGATCGCGGAGTCGTCGATGGGGACGTAGGAGACGTCGATGGCCGCGGCAGCGACGCTGGGAATGGTGTAGGCGCCGACGAGCCGGATCGGCTTGCCCAGGGAACGGGCCTCCTGGATCGCCCAGTTGAGCGCGTTCCTCGACGGGGGCGAGCCGTCGATGCCGACGACCACCGCTTCGGGCTCACCGGCAGGCGACGACGTGGCATCGTGACTGCGGTCCTGCTCTGACATCGCACGCTCCTCAAGTCGCAGCGAATTTCTCTGAGTCCACCCTAGATCACAAAGATGTCAGCACGGCTGACGATGTCACATCGTTATCCGTTTCTGGTCACACTGCGGACGGCATCCTCACCGGTCAGACGCCTGCCGGTAGGGTGCGCCGGCGCTCGGCGCACCACCCCTGAGGCAACGCGGACTCAGGCCGCGTGGTTCATCTCGAGGAAGGGCCGCCACTGTTCGACGGGCTTATCGATCCCGCGCATCCAGAACTGTCCCACGCGCGGCTCCTTCGGGCAGAAGCCGAGCTTCCAGCCGATCTCGGACAGCGTGCGGTCGCCTTTGCGGTTGTTGCAGTCTCGGCAGCACGCGACGAGGTTCTCCCACGTGTTGCCGCCTCCGCGGGACCGGGGGACGACGTGGTCGACGGTGCTCGCCGGTCGCGTGCAGTACGCGCAGCGATGGTTGTCCCGGCGCAGGACTCCGCGACGCGACAGTGAGACCCTGCGATCGCGCGGGGGTCTGACGTAGCGGGTGAGGAGGATGACCGAGGGCTGGTCGAGACTCACGTGCTGCGATCTCACCGGAGCGTCATCGGCGGCCAGCACCGTCGCCTTGCCTGTGAGCACCAGAACGACGGCTCTGGTGAACGGCACGACCGACAGCGGCTCGTATCCGGCATTGAGCACGAGAGTCTTCATATCCCGCCCCCTCTTCTCATGGGCGATGGGGAGCCGATGGCGGACGCCGGTCCGCTCCCTGAGCGCAGCGCCGCAGACGCAGCCGGGCCAGGGAACGCAAAAGGCGTCGTGCACCAGCACAACGCCTTGGAATCGGACACAGACACAGATATGTACTCCGCACCAGAACCTGGAGCGGTCGTCCGGAATATTCGACTATGTCCCATCGGATTTCCCATCGCTTACGGAACTCAATCTTCTCAAGAGTAACGCCGATCGCCCCTGTGACCGAATTCATACCCCTCCGGTCACGGAATCTTTCCCGCGCGTTCACCTGCACCCGACCGTCCCGCGAGGCCAGAGCGCCGTCATCCCGCGCGACCACGGCACCGAGGCGGGTGCACAGATGCGAAAACTCCCCGCCGCACTCGAGGACCGTCGAGTGCAACGGGGAGTTCCCGTCAGAGCGTGATCAGAGGACGCGGACGAATTTCGCGCCGCCGGCGATCATCCAGTCGATGCTGCGGTAGCTGGTGTCGACGCGCGGGTTGCCGGCGTCGTACATCATGCCGTTGCCGGCGTAGATGCCGATGTGTCCCGGCTTCCAGATGAGGTCGCCCGGCTTGGCTTCGGACTTCGAGACGGTCGCCCCGGCGCTGCCCTGGGCACCCGAGGTGCGGGGCAGGTTGACGCCGACCTTGGCGTAGACGTACGAGTTGAAGCCGGAGCAGTCCCAGCCGCTGGGCGAGGTGCCGCCCGAGACGTAGGGGGTGCCGACGTACTGCTTGGCGATGGCGAGGACCTGCTGGGCCTTCGAACCGTCGGGGATCTTGACGTCGCCGGAACCGGAGTCCTTCGACGCACCCTTGTCGCTCTTCGACTTGGACGAGGCCTTCGAGGAGTCGGAATCGCTCGAGGCCGCAGCGGAGCTCTTCGGCTTCGGCTCGGGCTTAGGAGCAGGCTTGGCGGTGACGGTCTGGACGTCGACGCTGAAGGACGAGTCGTCCTTCTTGTCCTTGGCGCTGCCGTCGGGGACGACGGTGGCGGCCTGGTTCTGGAATTCGGCGACCTGGGTCTTCGAGTCGGCGGAGACAGCGACGTTGTCGTCTCCGGCCTGACCGGCAGCGGGGAGAACGGCTGCGGTGAGCAGTCCACCGCTGGCGGCGACGACGGCCGCGCGACGTCCGAAGACGGCGGAGTTGGCGTTCAGGAGTTCAGTCAGCTCGGTCAGCGGAGTCTTGACCTTGGTCTCTGCGGCGCGGCGGCCATGGTGCTTAGTTGCCACGTTTTCCTCTCGTCACCTATCGGATCTCTCCGACCGCCACTTCGGTCCTTGGGTGTGTATCGCATCAGGCGTGGCGTGCGGTTCCCGGTGCGAAGCCGCCGCTTGCGCGGACGACCTCAACAACTGTAACCAATCAGTGATCAATTGTCACGTTTCTGTCACAACCACGGTGGGGAAACCCCGAGGTTTTCCATAAGCCTGCAGGTGAGAGCGGTGAATGAGATTCATTTCTCCGTAACATTGACCGTTACAGAAGCCGGCCCGGAGGGTGAATGTCCACTCTCCGGGCCGGCTGCGGTCAAGCTTTCGTTACAGGCCGAGACCTGTCCGCGATCATTCTGTGATCGCCGTCACATCGCTCGCCTCACTTCTTGTGGGCGAAGACGTGCGAGGCGGTCTCGACGGGAAGGTCGAGGACATCCTCGGCGCCGGGAACCTGCACGGTGATGTACTCCCCGTTGCGGGTGATCTCGACGTCGGTGCCGGGCATGACCCCGGCCACCTGGAACTGCTGGAGCAGATGGATGTCGACCTGCAGGGGTTCGGCCAGCCACGCGATCCTCAGCTGCGTCGCACCGTCACGGGCGACGGCGGTGGCGAGGTCGACCACCTCGGCGCCGGTGTTCGCCTCCGCGCCGATGACGTCGAGTCCGGGGATCGGGTTGCCGTACGGGCCGGAGCTCGTGTCGGGCAGGAGCGCGACGAGCTTGCGCTCGACCTGCTCGCTCATCACGTGCTCCCACCGGCAGGCCTCGTCGTGGACGAGCTCCCACTCGAGGCCGACGACGTCGGCGAGCAGGCGTTCGGCCAGACGGTGCTTGCGCATCACCTCGGTGGCGATGCGGCGTCCTTCGGGGGTGAGCTCGAGGTGCCGGTCATTGCTCACGTGGAGCAGTCCGTCGCGCTCCATGCGGGCCACGGTCTGCGACACGGTCGGACCGGAGTGGTCCAGTCGCTCCGCGATCCGGGCGCGCAGCGGCACGATCGACTGCTCTTCGAGCTCGATGATCGATTTGAGGTACATTTCGGTTGTATCGACGAGGTCGTTCACTTAAGACCAGCCACTCCACTCTTCGTCTTCAGGTCATGTGACCATGTCAGGCGTTCTCACACTTCAGAGGTCTTGCGACCCCGCAACGACTGCGATGCCTCGCAGCCGCTGCGATCCGTCTCGATTCTATCGCGGCGGTTGCCTGGGCCGCTTCTCAGCCCGCGTTGACGTACGCCGTCTTGTGCACCGTGTAGAACTCGCGCGCCGCCCGTGCCTGCTCCCGGGGACCGTAGCTCGATCCCTTCCGACCCCCGAAGGAGACGTGGTAGTCGACACCGGCGGTGGGGGCGTTGACCATGACCATTCCAGCTTGCGCATAACGCTTGAAGTGCGTCGAATATTTCAGCGACGAGGTGAAGATGCCCGCCGAGAGCCCGAAGGCCGTGTCGTTGGCCACGGCGAGGGCTTCGTCGTAGTCCGCGACCCGGATCACCGAGGCGACGGGACCGAAGACCTCTTCGACGTTGATCGTGTCCCCAGCCGAGGTCCCGGTGACGAGGGCGGGGGCGAGGAAGTACCCGTCGGTGGCCGCGTCGACGAGGTCGCCGCCGGTGACCTCTCCCCCTTCGTCGCGGGCGATGCCGATGTAGCGCAGGTCCTGCTGCAGCTGGTCCTCGGAGACGACGGGGCCGATGTCGGTGCCCTCGGCGCGGGCGTCGCCGACCGTCAGGCCCGCCATGCGCTCCTTGAGCAGTCCGACGAACTCGTCGTGGACGTCGTCGGTGACGATGAGTCGGGACGAGGCCGTGCACCGTTGGCCGGTGGAGAAGAAGGCCCCGTTGACCGCAGCGTCGGCGGCGGCCTCGAGGTCGGCATCGCCGAGGACGACGAGCGGGTTCTTCCCTCCCATCTCGCACTGGACGCGGATGCCGTGCTCGCTCGCTGCGGCGATGACGCCGCGTCCCACGGCGACGGAGCCGGTGAAGGTCACCGCATCGACGTCCGCCGAGGTGGTGAGGACCTCCCCGACGATCCGTCCGGGTCCCATGACGAGGTTGATGACGCCGTCGGGCAGTCCCGCCTCGACGAGGATGTCGACGAGGGCCGAGGCCGAGCCGGGTACGAGTTCGGCGGGCTTGAAGACGACGGTGTTGCCGTAGGCGAGCGCCGGGGCGATCTTCCAGGCCGGGATGGCGATGGGGAAGTTCCACGGGGTGATGACTCCGACGACACCGATGGGTTCGTGGGTCATCTCGGCGGTGAGGCCGGGGCGGACGGAGTCGATGATCTCCCCGGTGTTGCGGATGGTCTCCCCGGCGAAGAACTTGAAGATCTGGGAGGCGCGCAGCACCTCACCGCGGGATTCGCCGAGCTGCTTGCCCTCTTCCCGGGCGAGGAGGTCGGCGAGTTCGTCGGCGCGCTCGGCGATGAGGGTGCCGGCCGTGTCGAGGATCGCGAACCGCTGCTGAGCGGGGAAGTCCGCCCAGGCCGGTGCCGCGGCATTGGCGGCGGCGATGGCGTCCTCGACGGTCTGCGCATCGGCGCGGGCGAAGCTGCCGATGACGTCGGACGGGTCCGACGGATTGCGGTTGAGGCTGCGGTCCTCGGATCCGCGGCGCTGTCCGCCGATGAGGTTGTCGAACAGGGCCTCGGTTCCGGTCGTGGTGGCTGCTGATGTCTGGGTCATCGACGCTCCTTAGCGCGGGTCGGCGTTCCCTGGGGCCGGCTCACCTCGCTGCGAGCGGCCGGGGGACGCGGGGGTTCTTCTGGTGTCTGTGTCGGTGTTCGAGGACTGCGGTTCAGTGTCTGTCTGAAACAGGGTCTGTATATAAGGGACTGTATACACGGACTCTAGTGGTGTGGGCGGACTTCGGGGAACGGGTGGTCAGGGAGTGAGGCGCTGGGAGGGGATGGCTAAGGGCGCAGAGTCCTGGTGCTTACGGGTAGAGGCGGACAAGGTCCCAGTCCTGCGACCGGGCGAGGTCGCCGGGGTCATGACTGCCATCGGCACGGCGGAAGACCCAGCGGTCGTGGAAGCGGTTCTGCTGACCCTGCCAGAATTCGATCTCGAACGGCCGGATGCGGAAGCCGCCCCAGTGTTCGGGACGGGGCACGTCGCGGCCGGCGAGCTCCGCCTCGGCGGCGGCGTACTCGGACTCCATCTGCTCCCGCCCGCCGACCGGCTGGGACTGCTTCGAGACGCTCGCAGCGATCTGCGACCCGCGGGGGCGGACGGAGAAGTAGGCGTCGGACTCGGCGGGGGCGACCTCCTCGGCGAGGCCCCGGATGCGGATCTGCCGGTGCATGTCCTGCCAGGGGAAGTTCGCCGCGACCCGCGGATCCGCGCGCAGCTGACGCCCCTTGGCCGAGTCGTAGTCGGTGAAGAAGACGAAGCCTGCGGGGTCGACGCCCTTGAGGAGAACGATGCGGGCGACCGGGCCCCACTCGTCGAGCGTCGAGACGGTCATCGCGTTGGGTTCGCGGACCTGGCCGGCGGCTTCGTCGTACCACGTGCGGAACAGCTCGAGCGGGGAGACCTCGGGACGATCGAACGAGGACGAGATGTAGGAGGCCCGGGTCTGGGCCAGTCGGTCGACAGGCTCACTCATGGCTCCACTCTACGGGCCGCGGTCCGTCGGGGTTGCGCGGACCGTCGACAGCAGGGGCCGAGGACGTCCGTTCGCGCATGGTGAGACGGCCCGCGGGCGGGGACTCGCGTGCCCCTAGAATGGCGAGCGTGACTGCTGCGAACCTGACGATCCCAGACGAACTCCTGCCCGCCGACGGACGATTCGGATCGGGTCCCGCCCGCATCCGCGCGGCCCAGATCGAGGCCCTGAACTCCGCGGCGACGACCGTGCTCGGCACGAGCCACCGACAGGCGCCGGTCAAAAGCCTCGTCGCCCGGATCCGCTCCGGACTGACCGAGCTCTTCGACCTGCCCGAGGGCTACGAGGTCGTCCTCGGCAACGGCGGATCGACGGCGTTCTGGGACGTCGCGGCCTTCGGACTCGTGAGGCAGCGCGCTGCGCATGCGACCTTCGGCGAGTTCGGACAGAAGTTCGCCAAGGCCACCGACACCGCACCCCACCTCGAACGATCGCTCATCCTGACAGCCGAGCCGGGCACCTCGGCGATCCCGTCCCCGGCAGCGCTCGAGGCGGCAGGCCTCGGCGACAGCGAGGTCAGCGCTGACGTCTACGCGTGGCCGCACAACGAGACCTCGACCGGGGTGGCGACGACGATCGCCCGCCCCGAGGGCATCGACGAGGATGCACTCGTCGTCATCGATGCGACCTCCGGCGCCGGCGGTCTGCCCGTCGACATCGCCGAGACCGACGTCTACTACTTCGCCCCGCAGAAGAACATGGGCTCCGACGGCGGACTGTGGGTCGCGATCCTCTCCCCCAAGGCCGTTGCCCGGGCGGAGGAGATCAAGGAGTCCGGGCGCTGGATCCCGGCGTCGCTCGACCTCGTTACCGCGATCGAGAACTCGCGCAAGGACCAGACGTACAACACCCCTGCGGTGGCCACGCTGCTCCTGCTCGCCGAGCAGATCGAGTGGATCAACGGCAACGGCGGCCTCGACTGGGCCACCGAGCGCACCAGTGAGACCTCCGGTTACGTCTACGACTGGGCCGATGCCGCCGAGGTGGCCCACCCCTATGTCGCCGATCCCGCCGACCGGTCCTCGGTCGTCGCCACCGTCGACTTCGACGACTCGGTCGATGCCGCGCGCGTGGCTTCGGTACTGCGGGCCAACGGCATCGTCGACGTCGAACCGTATCGGAAGCTCGGGCGCAATCAGCTGCGCATCGCGACATTCGTCTCGGTCGACCCGGCAGACGTCAAGGCGCTGCTGAACTGCCTCGACTTCGTCATCGACGCCCTCGCGTAGCCGGCGCGCGCCGGCGTTCTACCGCAACCCTCACCCTTAGCGCCATGAACCACCTTTGCACGGGTGGTGTGTCGAGCTAAAGGTGCGGTGAGCGGAGCCAGACCTCTGAAATGCCGCTTGGGGTGCGAGAAACGGTTACAGGTGTGCCGTGACTCTCGAGGTGCCAAGTGACGCGGCGACTATCGAGGTGCGGAGTAGCGCGCGCCGTTCGCACTGCGACGTGCGGCTCAGAGGAAGTGGATGAGCAGTCCGATGCAGAAGGCGACTGCGGCGAGCAGGGCGAGGAAGAGCTCGATGACCGTGCCGAGTCCGATCGCCTTGATCGATCCCCAGCTCGAGGACCACGCGGTCGTCGGGTCCTTGAGCCGCGCGTACTCGGCGAGATAGAGCCCGAGGACGAAGCCGAGCGGCAGCCCGAGAACCGGGATGACGAAGAAGCCGACGATTGCGAGCACACCGGCGACAGCCACCGACCGGTTCGGCACCTCCATCTCCTTGAGCTTGCGCCCGGTGAGGACGAAGGACGCGCTCATGCCGCCGGCCACGAGGACCGCGACGATCGCGAAGACGATCCATGCCGCCGGGGTGCCGATGACGAACGCCCAGATGAGCACCGCGACGGCGATGAGGATGGAGCCGGGCAGCACGGGAACGATGATGCCGAGGCACCCCACGAGCACGGCGATGCCGACGAGCAGGGAGGTCACAGTGTCCACGTTCACGACATATCCGATCTCTTCGACGGGGGTCTCTTCGACGATGGTCTGTTCAAGAGTGCTCTCATCAGGGCTCTCTTCAGCTCCGCTCGCAGCCGACCAGGTGCGCTCAGCGCAGATCCGATCCTAGGGGACCCGGTTGTGAGGACGCAGAACCGGACCTGTCTGTGAGGACGCAGAGTCAGATGAGCAGCCGCACCGCCGACCGCGCTACGGATGCCCGAGGTAGCTCACGTGCAGCCGGATCCGCGACTTCGGATCGTAGCTCAGGCGCAGGTTCTTCGCGACGATCATCCACACGAGTCCGACGCCGAACGCCAGCACACCCGAGGCAGCGCCCACCCCCATCGCCATGCGGGGTCCGAAGGAGTCCGCGACCCATCCGGCCAGGGGCGCCCCGATCGGAGTGCCGCCCATGACGACGGCCGCGTAGATCGCCATCACCCGACCGCGATAGTTCGGCGGGGTCGTCGTCTGCACATAGGCGTTCGCCGAGGTCATCATCGTCAGCGAGCTGAATCCGACGAGGATGAGAGCGGCGGCGAAGACATAGTAGTTCGTGATCAGCGAGGCGAGTCCGACAGCCAGACCGAAGCCGCCGGCAGCCCCGAAGATGAACCGCAGCCGCGGCTTCTCCCGTTTCGCCGAGGCGAGCGCACCGGCCACGGACCCGATCGCCATGACGGAGTTGAGCAGTCCGAACCCGCTCGCGTCCTTGCCGAACTCGATCCGCGCCATCGTCGCCGTGTAGATGTTGAAGTTGAACCCGAAGGTCGCGACGATGAAGAGCACGAGGAGGACGACCGTGACGTCCGGTCGTCTGCGCAGGTAGCGGAATCCGCCGAGCACCCCGCCGCCACCTCGGCGACTCGAGGGATGCAGTCGTGCCGTGTCGAGGCGGATGAGCACGGTGAGGGTGGCGGCGAACCCCAGCCCGCTGATGAGGAAGACGGGCCCGGCGCCGACGAGGGCGGTGAGGACACCGGCGACGGCGGGGCCGATCATCCGGGCGCCGTTGAACGACGCGGAGTTGAGGCTCACCGCGTTCGGCAGGAGCTTCTCCCCCACGAGTTCGGAGACGAACGCCTGCCGGGCGGGGGTGTCGAGGGTGGCGAGGATGCCGAGGACGAGGGCCAGGACGTAGACCTGCCACAGCTCGATGGTGTCGGTGATGACGAGGACGAAGAGCAGCAGGCCGACCGCGCCGAGGAGGGCCTGGGTGACCATGAGCAGCCTGCGCTTGGAGAACCGGTCGGCCAGGGCTCCGGCGAACGGGAACATGATGAGCTGGGGACCCATCTGCAGGGCCATCGTGATGCCGAGCGCCGAGGCGTTGTTGTTCGTCAGGTAGGTGAGGACGAGCCAGTCCTGCGCTGTCCTCTGCATCCACGTTCCGGTGTTCGAGATGAGCGCGCCGGCGAACCAATGTCTGTAGTTCGGCTCCGCCAGCGACCGGAACGTGTGCGCCATCTGGTGCTTCAGCCCTCCTGGAGCTCGAGTTCGCCGCGCGCGTAGTCGTCGACGACCGCCTCGGCGGGGCTGGTGTCCTGACGTCTGACGTCGGTCTCCGAATGCGCCCCGCACCCGGAGTCGAGTTGGACGACGCGCCCGTCGAAGGGCGACCACGCATTCGCGCACACCCCGAAGCTCTCGCGCAGGGATCCGGCGATCGGCATGAAGTAACCGCAGGTCACGCAGTGCGCCGAGGCGCGGGCGGCGAATTCGCCGTCAGCTCCGGCCTCGGATTCGGCCCACCGGGTCGCCGCAGCCGTGATCCCCTCGGCGGAGAGCACGCGTTCGCGGCCGATGCCGAACTCGAAGTTCGCGATCTGGTCGATGTTGTCCGCCGAGTTGTCCTCGGTCTGCTGGTAGCCCGGCTGGAGGTTCGGATCCTCGTCGACCTTGGGCAGGGTGTCGCGCGGGGTGAGGTCGCCGGGTTCGAGGCGCTGATCCCACGGCACCCATTCGGGAGCGACGAGGGCGTCGGGTCCCGGCAGCAGCGCCGTCTCGCACACGGTGACCTTCTTCGAGCGCGGGGCGCGGGCGAGCACAGCCACCCAGCGCCAGCCACGGTAGCTGGGGTCGGTGCACACGAAGTAATGGGTGACGAGTCGGGTGCCTTCGGCGACCGCGCCGAGGTGCTCGCCGATGACCGAGCTGCCGGCCACCTCGGCGATGGCGGATCGGGCGATGTCGATCGCAGCGGCCAGCTGGGCGTCGAGGACGACCTTCTCGGGGCTCGTCCGGGCAGGCTTCTGCGCTGGGGCCGCAGCCTCATCCGCCGCGCCGGAGGCAACCTCGGCGGGAACAGCCTCAGCGGCCGCACTCGTCTCGGCAACCTCGGCGGGAACAGCCTCAGCCGCAACCGTCGCCTCCGCGCCCGTCGCCGCCGCGTCCGCGTGCTCCGGGGCCCGCAGGTCGGCGAGCCATGTCGTGAACAGTGAGGACATCATGACTCCAGATCGTCGGCGATCGCCCGCAGCAGCGAGGCGACCTTGTTCCCGTGGTCGCGGTCGGGGTAGCGCCCGTGCTGCAGACCGTTGTTGAGGTCATCGAGGACCTTGATGACGTCTTCCACCATAACCGCCATGTCCTCGGCCGAGCGGCGTCGAGCCTTCGCGACCTTCGCCGGAGCCGAGAGCACACGGGCCTTGAGCACCTGCGCGCCGCGGCGGGAGTCGACGACGTCGTAGTCGAGGCGGGTGCCCTTGGTGATCTCCGTGCCCTCGGGCAGGGAGGAGGAGTGGAGGAAGGCCTGGGAGCCGTCTTCGGCGACGACGAAGCCGTAGCCCTTGTCGGCGTCGAACCATTTCACGCGTCCGGTTGGCATGGTGTCCTTTCCTGATGTGGTGCAGTGCCCTAAGGGCCTCCGGGGCGGAGGCCGGTTCTCGTGCCGGGCTGTGCCGGCGGTGCTCGTGCCGGGCAGGCCCGGCGGTGGTCGATGTCGGTGTCTGTGCGTCGGGATCGTCCCGTCCTCGCCGAGGCGGGTGGCGCATTCGCCGAGGTGTCCCGCCGATTCGCCTCGAAGCTGCGGAGGGGGTCTGTGTCCGGATCCGACCGGTCCGCTCAGAGTGCTCTCAGCCCGTCGGTGACAGGCACCGACTCACGGTGTCCTCGGCCGCATCCCGATCCGCAGTCCGGCGGATTCGGTTCAGCTCGGGCCCACCTCGGTCTGCCTGCGCCGCAGCACCGCGCGGATCACAGCCGCGGCGGCGAGGGCGAAGGCGACCGGGAGGAGGATCATCGGCAGGTATGTCAGCAGATGCGAGGGGGTGTACCCCATCCACGCCTGACCCAGAACGCCGAGGAGTGCGGCGGCTCCGATGACGGCTGCTGCGACGGCCACGACGACGATGGCCGTGTCGACACGCTTGGCTGACAATGCTCGTCCCTCCCGAGGGAATGTGCTTTCCTGACCCCACCATCATACCCCTGGGGATACACTGAACGGCGATGTCAACGACCTTCAGCGCCTGGCTCGCCCACAGCTCCGATGCGGACTTCGAGTCCTTCGCCCGGAGCCGCCGGGACCTGCTCCAGCCCGAGTCGCCGACGATCGGGGCGCTGGCCGCGGCCGCGTCCTCGCGCATCGGGGTCTCCCGCGGCATCGAGGCGCTCACCGCGTCCGAGCTCGACCTCCTCATCGACCTCGCCACCGCGGCCCGCACGAGTCCCGACATCGACATCGGCTCCCTGACGCCCACCCCCGCCGAGGCGGAACTCACCCGCCTGCGCGACCTCGGTCTCGCGTGGCCGACGTCGACGCCGGGCACCTGGAGGATCCAGTCCGAGGCGATCACCCTGCTGCCGACGTCGGCGGCCGAAGCCGCCCGGCCCCGCCCGTGGCAGACCTCCACCGAGGCGGCGATCGATGAGTCTGAGACCGTGATCCCGCAGGCGCTCATCCACAACAGCGAACAGGCCGCCGTCGCCGAGGTGATCTCCTCCCTGCGCGGGCTCGTCGACGATCTCGACTCCGCACCGGTGTCCCGGCTGACCAGCGGCGGCATATCGAAGCGCGACGTCGGTCGGCTCGCCCGCAGCCTCGAGCTCGAGAGCACCCACACGATCACCCTGCTGCTCGCGGCGAAGGCGCTCGGACTCATCGGCGTCCTCGACGACCCGCTCGACCCGCAGTGGACGGCGAGCGACACCGCACGCGAGGTCCTCTCCGGCGACCGCGCCGATACGTGGGCGGCACTCGTCACCGCCTGGCTGCGCGAATCCCAGGAGGTCACCCAGCTCGTCGCCGGGGCGAGTGCGAACGAACGCCTCACCGTGCTCGCGACGCCGAAGAGGTCCCTGTTCAAGGGCTTCGCCCAATCCGTGCCGGCGATGCCGCTGCTGCGGTCCACGGTGCTCTCCGTCCTCCACGGCATCGGCCTCGGCTCCTCACGCTCGGCGGCCTGGATCCACCGGGAGGTGCTCCGCACCCATCCCCTCCTGCCCGCCCACGAGGCGGCGATCACCGAGGAGGTCCTGCGGACGACGGTCATGCTCGGTCTCGCGACGACCCCGCTCCAGCAGCCGAACCACTTCGGACCGAGCCGGTTCGGGTCGATGCTCGCCGCCGGCCTCGAGCAGGCGATGGCCGCTGAGGCCCGCCGTGACCCCTCCATCGCTCCCCTGGGTCTGAGCGTGGCCGCACTGGCGGTGCCCGCCGAGGTCACCGCCGAAGTCCGAGACGGTCTCGTCCCCGAGGTCGAGACCGTGCTCATCCAATCCGATCTCACGGCCGTGGCGACGGGACCCATCGACCCGCGAGTCCACCACATCCTCCGCCGCTTCGCCGTCGTCGAGGCCCGCGGTCAGGGCACCGTCTACCGGATCGATGCGGACACGGTCGAGGCGAGCATGCAGACGGGCATCGACTCAGCCGAGGTGCTCGCCCAGCTGCGGGAGATCAGCGCCGAGGAGCTGCCCTCGACGCTCGAGTTCCTTGTCACCAACACGGCGGCGAAGCTGCGCCGGGTCCGCGTCGCAGGCGCCCGCGCCGTCCTCGTCGTCGACGACCCCGTCGACCTCGACGTCATCCTCGCCGACCAGATCATGGTGCCCGCGAACCTCGAACGGCTGGCCCCGACCGTGGCGATCAGCCAGCTCGGTCCCGAACGCACCATGCACCTCCTCGAATCCGGGGACCACCATGCGCTCCTCCACTCCCCCACCGGTCCCGTGCGACGCCGCTCGGTGATCACGCAGACCGAACCCGAGGTGACGACGAGGAGGCGGGCCCGGGTGAGCGACGACCGCCTCGGCGAGTATCTGCGGATCCTCCGCTCTCCGGCGGGTGCCGCGAGCACACGCAGCGCCAGCGACGAACCGCTCGGACACCTCGACCGACTGCGGGAGGCTGCGGAGACGAAATCGCTCGTGACGATCCGGCTCGCCGATTCCCACGGGAACGAACAGGTGGTGCGGATGCAGCCGACGACGGTCAACGGCGGCAGGGTGCGCGGGACCGTGGTCACGACCGGCGCCGAGGCGTCCCTGTCGATCGCGCGCATCGTCAGCGTCGACCCGGTGCCGGACCCGGCAGCGCAGGCATCGGCGGACGGAGCCGACGGCACAGCCGGTACCGACGACACGGGCGGCCCCGACGACGCGGACGGGGCCGGGGAACAATCGGGACCGCGCGGGCGTTGACCACCTCGTTGTCTCCTCGGCGAAGGAAGTGAATGAACGGACCCCTCATCGTCCAATCCGACCGGACCGTGCTCCTCGAATCTGGCCATCCCCTGGCCGTCGAGGCGGCCGTGGCGATCGCCCCGTTCGCGCAGCTCGCGCGCACCCCGGAGTACATCCACACGTACACGATCACCCCGCTGGGACTGTGGAACGCGCGCGCGAGCGGGCATGACGCGGAGTCGGTCGTCGACGTCCTCCTCGAGTTCGCGAAGTATCCGGTGCCCCACGAGCTGCTCGTCGACATCGTCGACATCATGGACCGGTTCGGGGTGCTCACGCTCATCGACCATCCCCTCCACGGGCTCACCCTGACGTCGACGGAGACCGAGCTGCTCGACCGGCTCGTCGGCCAGCCCGACCTCGTCGGCAAGTTCGGCAGGCGCCTCGATGCCGAATCCGTCCTCGTCCACCCCTCCGAGCGCGGGGAGCTCAAGCATGCGCTCCTCCAGCTCGGGCACCCGGTCTCCGACCATGCCGGCTACATCGACGGCGAAGCCCACGACATCGCGCTCAGCGACGACGCCCACGGCGGGCAGTGGCATCTGCGCGACTACCAGCGCGAGGCGATCGACCAGTCACTGGCCGGGGAGTCCGGGGTCGTCGTCCTCCCCTGCGGGGCGGGCAAGACCGTCGTCGGGGTCGCGACGATGTCGCGGGTGCAGACGACGACGCTCATCCTCGTGACGAACTCGGTCTCGGCGAAGCAGTGGAAGGATGAGATCCTCGCGCGCACCACCCTGACCGAGGACGAGATCGGCGAGTACTCGGGCTCGGTCAAGGAGATCCGGCCGATCACGATCGCCACCTATCAGGTGCTCACGACGCGGCGGAAGGGCTCGTATCTCCATCTCGAACTCCTCGACGCGAAAGACTGGGGGCTCGTCATCTATGACGAGGTCCACCTCCTGCCGGCCCCCATCTTCCGGCTCACCGCGTCCCTGCAGGCGAGGCGGAGGCTGGGACTGACGGCGACCCTCGTGCGCGAGGACGGCCGGGAGGACGAGGTGTTCTCCCTCATCGGGCCGAAGCAGTACGAGGTGCCGTGGAAGGAGCTCGAACGTCTCGGGTTCATCGCCACCGCCGCCTGCCATGAGGTCCGTGTGCGCCTCGACGGGGGCACCCGGACCGCGTACGCGCGCGCCGACGGGGAGGACCGGTACCGGTTGGCCGCGACCTCGGATGCGAAGCTGCCGATCGTCCGCAGCCTCGTCGCCGAGCACCCGGACGCGCAGATCCTCGTCATCGGCCAGTACCTCGACCAGCTCGAGGAGATCGGTGCGGAGCTCGACGCGCCCGTGCTCACCGGCCAGACCCCGGAGTCGCAGCGTCAGCAGCTCTTCCGCGACTTCCGCTCCGGCGCCATCCGCGTCCTCGTCGTCTCCAAGGTCGCGAACTTCTCCGTCGACCTGCCCGCCGCCTCGGTGGCGATCCAGGTCTCCGGGGCGTTCGGGTCACGGCAGGAGGAGGCGCAGAGGCTCGGCCGCATCCTCCGCCCGAAGGAGGATGCCGGCTCGGCGACGTTCTACACCGTCGTCGCCGCCGACACCGTCGACGAGCACTTCGCCGCCCAACGCCGCCGGTTCCTCACCGAGCAGGGCTACAGCTACGACATCGAAGTCCGCTAGCCCTCGCGCTGCGGTTTCACCCGGTGACGCGGGGATCTCACCCGCGGGCATGGGACCTCACCCGCGGGCGCGGACGACGCAGCCCTCATCCCAGACCGGCTCGCTCGACTCGTAGACCTCGCCGTCGGAGCCGAAGACGAGGAACCGGTCGAAGTCCCGAGCGAACCAGCGGTCGTGGGTGACGGCGAGCACCGTCCCGTCGAAGGCGGCGAGTGCATCCTGGAGCGCCTCGGCGGAGACGAGGTCGAGGTTGTCCGTCGGCTCGTCGAGGAGGAGCAGGGTGGCCCCGGCGAGTTCGAGGAGGAGGATCTGGAACCTCGCCTGCTGCCCGCCGGAGAGCGAGTCGAAGGTCTGCTCGGCCGCCCCGGCGAGCTCGTAGCGGGCGAGCGCCCGCGACGCGGGTTCACGCGGCAGACCGCTGCGGTGCTCATCGCCGCGGTGAAGGATCTCAAGCAGGCTGCGCCCACTCAGGTCGGGCCGGCCGTGCGTCTGCGCGAACCACCCCGGGCGCACCCTCGCACCGAGCCGCACCCGCCCCTCGTGGTCGACGGCGGGGATGTCGATGTCGCTGACCGGCCGGTGCTCGGCCTCGGGGTCGGTGCCGCCGGCGGCGAGAAGGCGGAGGAAGTGGGACTTCCCCGACCCGTTCGACCCGAGCACCGCGACCCGGTCCCCGTAGTGGACCTCGAGGTCGAAGGGCAGCATGAGGCCGGTGAGCTCAAGACCGTCGGCGACGATCGCGATCTTGCCGGTCCGTCCCCCGCCGAGGCGGATGCCGAGGTTCTGCTCGCGCGGGATCGCCTCGGGCGGGCCTGCGGTCTCGAACCGCTCGAGCCGTGTCTGCGCGGCCCGGTACCGTGAGGTCATGTCCGAGTTGTAGGCGGCTTTCTGCTTGTACATCTGGACGAGGGCGCGCAGCTTCGCGTGCTCTTCGTCCCAGCGTCTGCGCAGCTCCTCGAGCCGTTCGAAGCGGGCGGCGCGCGCCTCGTGGTAGGTGCCGAACCCGCCGGGATGGATCCATGCGGAATTCCCTGCCGCGGAGAGTTCGAGCGTGATGATCTCCGTTGCCGCCTGTGCGAGCAGCTCCCTATCGTGGGAGACGAAGAGGACGCTCTTGTCGGTCTCCCGCAGCTGGGCCTCGAGCCACCGTTTGCCCGGCACGTCGAGGAAGTTGTCGGGCTCATCGAGGATGAGGACCTCGTCGGTTCCGCGCAGCAGCGCCTCGAGGACGAGCTTCTTCTGCTCCCCGCCCGACAGTGTCGAGACGGCGCGGTCGCGGCACTTCTCGAACGGGACCCCGAGCGCCGAGGTGGTGCACGTGTCCCAGAGGACCTCGGCGTCGTAGCCGCCGGCGTCCGCCCATTCGCTCAGGGCGTTCGCGTAGGCCATCTGCACCTCGGTGGTCTCTCCGTCGGGTCCGAGCAGCCGCTGCTCGGCCCGGCGGACGACGGCCGCCGCTGTGCGGATCCGCTTCGGCGCCAACTCCTCGAGCGCCTCGGCGACGGTGTCAGCGGTGATGAACTGGCGCATGAGACCGACGGATCCGGTCCGGGAGACCGACCCGGACTCCGGGACGAGCTCACCGGTGAGGATCCGCAGCAGCGTCGTCTTCCCCGCGCCGTTGGCACCGATGAGAGCGGCCTTCGCCCCGTCGCCGAGGCGGAAGTTCACTCCCGAGAGCAGGGGACGGCCGTCGGCCAGGGTGAACGAGACGTCGCTGACTTCGATGTGGCCCATGCCCTCAAGCTATCAGCTGCGGTCTCAGCCACCTTCCGGGCGCTGAGGTCGACGCGGAATCGCCTCACACCTCGGCGAAGGCCTCCGAGCGGGCGACGACCTCACGGCTGCGGACCCGGCGGGCCAGCCGGGACTCGCCCCATTTGATGAAGACGACGCCGCCGAGGATGAACACGCCGCCGAAGAGCTGGATCGGGGCGGGCATCTCGGCGAGGAGGAGCCACGCGACTGCGACGGAGAACGGGACCTCGATGAGGTTGACGAAGGCCCCGACGGTCGCGCCGATGTAGCGCAGGCCGAGGATGCCGGTGATGTAGGCCCCGGCGGTGAAGAGGACGATGAGCGCCATCGGCAGCACCCACGAGGCCTGGACGCCGCCGAAGTCGACGTCGTGGACCGTCGCACCCCAGGGCATGACGCCGATGAGGACGACGACGCCCATGACGAGGGCACCCACGCCCATACCGAGCCCGGTCAGCGCAACCGGCGGCACGGTGATCGTGTCCTTGGCCGAGACGAGGAAGTACGAGGCGAGGCAGACCGCGGCGGCGAGCGCCATGACGACTCCGAGGATGCTGATCGAGGCGCCGCGGAGGTTGAGGACGAGGAGGAGGCCGATCATCGAGATGACGACTCCGATGAACGTCACGGTCGCCGGGCGGGTGCGGGTGCGCGCCCAGATCCAGAAGACGATGAGCATCGGCGCGGTCATCTCGAGCAGCAGGGCGACGGCGACGGTGAGGTGCTCGACGGCGACGAAGTAGAAGCCCTGCACCCCGGCCATCGAGACGAGTCCGTAGATGAGGACGGTGCGCCAGCTGCTGCGCACCTCCGCCCAGCGTCCGCGCAGCGCGATGAGGCTGGGGACGAGGAGGAGCAGGGCGGCGCCGACGAGGCGGATGAGCACGACGGCTCCGGGCGTCCACCCGACCGCGTACATCGTCTTCGCGATCGGTCCCGAGACCGCGAAGAAGAACGCCGAGGCGAGAGTGAGGACGAACCCCAGAATCACTGTGCGACTCATTCCTGACCTCCTGAAGTGTGTGTTCGCCGAGGCGGCTGACCGTTCCGTCGCAACGGATCGTCAACTGCGACTGACCGTTCCGACGTGCCGGACTGCCCCGCCGTGACGGGCGTCACTGCGGGTCAGGGCCGCACTCAGCGGTGAGCGCGAGCCCCTGTGCTGCCAGTATTCCGCAGCCGAATGAAATGAGTCAAGTGCATTTTGCTCCTTACAGGCTGTGGCACAATGGTCACCATCATGACTTTTGCCTACGACATCCGCTCGAACCTCACGATGCTCGTCGACCTCCTCAACACCGCAGGGACCATCGCCGAGGCGGGCGATGAGCTGACGACGACGGCGAACCTCCACGACTTCGCCTCCCGACACGACTTCTCGGGACCGCTGCGGGCGACGAAGAGCGACGTCGAGGACACCCGACGACTGCGCGACCGCTTCGATGCCGCCTTTGCGGCCGGACTCGACTCAGAGGTCGACAGCGACCGCGAGGCGCTCGAGGAGCGCATCGTCGCCGAGGTCAACCTCACCCTGCGCGAGACCGACGCCCTACCGCAGCTCGTCCGCCACGACGACTGGGACTGGCACCTCCACGCGGTCGGCTCGAGCGCGAGCCTCGCCGATCGGGTCGCCGCCGACGTCGCGCTCGTCCTCATCGACCTCATCCGCTCCGGCGACCTCGACCGGCTCGGCCGTTGCGCGGCCGAAGGCTGCCGGGCCTACCTCGCCGACCTCAGCCGCAACCGCTCGAAGCGCTTCTGCGACACCGGCAACTGCGCGAACCGCACCCACGTCGCGGCCTTCCGTGCCAGGCAGAGCGACGCCGAGCACGCGAACGGCTGACGACCGTCCGTCACCGCGCCGACAGGAGGGCCCGGGGCTGCAGTGCCTACGGCGGTCGAGCTCGGGGCGGCAGCGCCTGCGGGAGCTGATCCTGGGACAACCGGGCTTGCCGCACAGGGCCCGGGCTGAACGACTCACGGCGGAGGCGGACACAGAACCCGCGATGCCGCGCCCATTACTGAGCGCAAGTTGTGTGGACACTAAATTTTCCCGCAATTCAACTTCCCGTTCCTGAGAGCCTGAGAGCCGAATCGGACCCGAATCGACTTTCCTGGGAATTTTTCAGTGACCGAGGTCACATTCGCGTTCAGCTGACATTCACTTGACTCTCAGGGTCGCTCTCCACACTGGACGCATGAGCACACAGAATGACACCGACATCGAAGCGACCCTCCTCGTTGTCGACGATGAGCCCAACATCCGCGAACTCCTCTCGACGAGCCTGCGCTTCGCCGGCTTCGACGTCGTCTCCGCCGCCAACGGAGCCGAGGCCCTGCGACTGGCCGAGCAGACCAACCCCGACCTCCTCGTCCTCGACGTCATGCTGCCCGACATGGACGGGTTCACCGTTACCCGGCGCCTGCGCCAGATCGGCATGAACGCTCCCGTCGTCTTCCTCACCGCCCGCGACGACACCTCGGACAAGATCACGGGGCTGACCGTCGGCGGTGACGACTACGTGACGAAGCCCTTCAGCCTCGAAGAGGTCGTCGCCCGCATCCGCGCGGTGCTCCGCCGCACCCGCAGCCTCGAGGAGGAGGAGAACGCCGTCATCGTGGCTGGCGATCTCGAACTCGACGACGACACCCATGAGGTGCGCCGTTCGGGAATCCTCATCGACCTCTCCCCCACCGAGTTCAAACTGCTGCACTACCTCATGCTCAACGCCAACCGCGTGCTCTCGAAGTCGCAGATCCTCGATCACGTCTGGGAGTACGACTTCGGCGGCGACACGGGCATCGTCGAGTCCTACATCTCCTACCTCCGACGCAAGATCGATGTCACCCCGGAGACCGACGCCGCAGGACACCCTGTGGAAATGGAGTGGACGCCGATGATTCAGACCAAGCGCGGTGTCGGTTACATGCTGCGCACACCGGAATCCAAGTAGTCCCCCAAGCGCGGGCGCTAGATTACTCACGTGGCACAACAATCCCGTCCCTCCCGACCGAGCTTCTGGGAGGAGTGGTCTCTGACCACCAAACTCCTCGGCATCATGATGCTCCTCATGCTCCTCGTCCTCTCCGGGACGAGCGCGTGGGTGCTGGAGAACCTCCGCGACAGTCTCATCGAACGCACTGATGAACGTCTCATCAGCGCCTCGGAGACGCTGGCGAAGCAGGCGTACCAGGACGTGTTCCAGCCGGCGCAGCTGCAGTCGACGGAGGACGGCAAGGGCGGGACCTCGGCGCCGACGACGATCGACTCGGATTCGTGGCGCCAGCTCAAGGATCTGCTCCCGGGCGGGTTCTACGTCCAGTTCTTCGACACCAAGGGCAACCCGATCAGCGACCCGGTCGCCCCGTCGCCGAAGAACCACCCGATCCTTCCCAAGGTCACCGAGGCCGACGTCTACGAGAAGGCCGGTGAGCCGTTCACGGTCGCCGGAACGAACTCGCAGTGGCGGGCACGGGCGATGAAGGTGCAGAACACTCAGGTACTCGTGACGATCGCGGTCCCCTTCGATCGCGAGATCGACAACATCAACGAGCGCGCCCGGAACACGATGATCGGCATCGGCCTGCTCGCGCTCGCGATGGTCGCCGGCATCGGGTACTGGGCGATCAACAACACCTTCCGCCCGCTGCGTGACATCGAGAAGACCGCGTCCCGGATCGCCGGCGGCGATCTCAGCCAGCGCGTGCCGACCTTCCCCCGCAACACGGAGCTCGGCCGGCTCTCGGCAGCGCTCAACACCATGCTCGGACGGATCGAGGATTCGTTCGACGGCCAGACCCGCTCGGAGAAGCGGATCCGGCAGTTCGTCTCCGACGCCTCGCACGAGCTGCGCACCCCGCTCGTGACGATCCGCGGGTACGCCGAGCTCTACCGGCAGGGCGCGATCACGAAGCCTGAGGACATCGGCCAGGCCATGGAGCGGATGGAGTCGGAGGCGAAGCGGATGGGCGTGCTCGTCGACGACCTCGTCGTCCTTGCCCGCCTCGACGAGCAGCGACCGGCGGAGATCGGACCGATCGACCTGTTCAAGGTCGTCCGCGACGCCGCCGCCGACGCCGCAGCCCAGGCCCCGGACCGGGACATCAGCTTCATCGGACTCGACGGATCCGATGCGCAGCCGGTGCCGCTTATCCGCGGCTCGGAGTCGAAGATTCGCCAGGTCATCGTCAACCTCGCCGGCAACGCCGTGCGGCACACGCCCGAGCAGGCGGCGATCGAATTCGCCGTCGGCGTCGTCGGTCTGCCGGATGACGCTGAGCGCAGGTCCAACGGCGGCGGGGACGACTCGGGCAAGCCGGGGGCGAAGGAGAAGTCCCGTGAGCGCGGTTTCGTCACCGGTGGAGTCCGCATCTTCCGCCGAGGCGACTCGAGCGGTGCCGATGCGGCCGACGCGCAGGAACCGGCGGGGATCGTCCCCAACGTCACGGCCGCAGGAACCCTGGCCGTCGACGATTCCCTGCGGGGGTTCCCCAACGGTCGGGTCCGCTTCGAGGTCCGCGACCACGGCGAGGGCATCGATCCGGAGATGGTCCCGCGGATCTTCGAGCGGTTCTACCGCCTCGACGTCTCCCGCACCCGGGACACCGGCGGATCGGGGCTCGGTCTCTCGATCGTCAAGGCGATCGTCGAGAACCATCACGGAGTCATCTCCGTCCACGAAACGCCAGGGGGCGGCGCGACCTTCCGCGTCGACCTGCCGATACCAGAGAACGAAGACAGTGCTCCAGACGCGCGAAAGGACGAGCGATGAGCAGCAACGACGGTAACACTCCCCGGAACCGGGGCAGGCACGGAGACGACGACTACCGCACGTTCCCTCGTCGCTCCTCCGAGGTCCCCCGCACCTTCCCCAGCGATTCGGTTGCCGACCGGTCGGACTCGACCTCGCCGAGGCGGGACTCCTATCCGTCGGGACCCGACACGTCCCAGCCGGGCCAGGGCTCAGGCCAGCCGACCCAGGGCCAGTCGGGTCAGGGGTCGGGGTCGTCGAGCTCCGGCTACGGCCAGGGTTCCGGACAGGCGGGCCCTCGATCCGATGAGTCGACCCGCAGCTACCCGGCGACGACCGGTTTCGGCGCCTCGGGTGGAGACGACCGGACCCGCGTCCAGCCGACCTATGTTCAGAACCCTGTGGACGGCAACGGCCGGGGCAGCGGTGCCTCCACCGGTCAGGGCGGCACGTACGGATCGAATCAGGGTGGCACGCACAACCCGTCCAGCGGCTACGGTCAGACCGGCGGCCACGGTCAGTCGGGCAACACCAGCCAGTCGGGCTACGGTCAATCGCGCGGCTACGACTCGAGCGCGCAGGGCAGCGCCACCGGCGGACACCCCTCCCCCGGCACCCCGTCGGACTCCCAGGGCCGGTCGTCGAACGCACCGGGTCAGTCATCGATCGCCCCGGGTCAGTCGTCGAATGTTTCGGGCGGCGCAGCAGCTGCGGGCTTCGGTGCCGCCGCCGGCTACGCGGCCGGACACCAGGGCTCCGGCGCCACCGGTCAGCAGGACTCAGCCGCATACGGAGCGCCTGGTCCCCACGGCTCCCAGCCGGGATCGTCCAGCGGCTACCCCGGTGCCGGAGCCTCCGGTCAGCCGGGCGCCGCAGCCGGTCAGTACGGATCCACCGGCTCAGCCCAGTACGGATCCGCCGGCTCCGGTCAGTACGGATCATCGACCGGGTCCTACGGCTCGGGCGGCCAGTACGACACGAGTGGTCAGGGCCAGTACGGCGCCTCCGGGCAGAGCCAGTATGCCTCGGCGGGCGCCAGCCCCTACGCCACCGACTCCTACGGCTCCGGAGGTCAGGGTCCGTACGGAGGCGGTCAGCAGCCTCGGCGGGAGAAGCGCGGACCGGGGTGGGGCGCGACGATCGCCATCGCCCTCATCGCCGCCCTCCTCGGCGGGGGTGCGGCGTTCGGCGGCAGCTATGCGGTGAGCGCGATGCAGGAAGGCACCGAGTCGAGGAAGGTCGCCGAGCAGACGATCGAAACGCCGGACTGGACCGAGGTCGCGAAGTCCGCATCCGAAAGCGTCGTCTCGATCCAAGCCGCCGCGAACGGTCGCGTCGTCGCCCTCGGATCGGGCTCCCTCTACGACGATCAGGGCCACGTCATCACGAACAACCACGTCGTCGCCCCCTCGGACACTCCGGGCGGCGAGCTCACGGTGACGATGAAGAACGGTGCGACGATGAAGGCCGAGATCGTCGGCCGGGATCCCTCGACCGACATCGCGATCATCAAGCTCGACCAGGTTCCCGAAGGCGTCAAGCCGCTGCCGATCGGCGATTCGAAGGCGCTGAGCGTCGGCGATCCGGTGATGGCGCTCGGCAATCCGCTGGGACTCGCCGACTCGGTGACGACCGGCATCGTCTCGGCCCTCGACCGACCCGTGACCACGGAGAACATCGGCGATGACGCGTCCTCGCAGCAGAAGGAGCTGACGATCACCAACGCGATCCAGACGGACGCGGCGATCAATCCCGGCAACTCGGGCGGCCCGCTCGTCGACGGCAACGGCAACTTCATCGGCGTCAACTCCGCTGCGGCGTCGCTCGGCCAGGGTGAGGAAGGTCAGCAGTCGGGGTCGATCGGCATCGGCTTCGCCATCCCCGCCTCGCAGGCGGTGATGATCGCCGATCAGCTCATCGCCACCGGCAAGGCTCAGCACCCGTTCCTCGGCGTCCGGCTCACCGACGGACAGATCAACACCGGTGGGATCACCCGCGCCAGCGCCAAGGTGCAGGCCGTCGAGCCGGGTTCTCCTGCCGCCAAGGCAGGGTTCCAGGACGGTGACGACGTCATCGCAGTGGGCGACACGAAGGTGACGAGCGCGATCTCGCTCCAGGCCCTCGTCCGCGCACAGCCGGTGAACACCCCGGTCGAGTTCACCATCGTCCGCGGAGGTCAGGAGCAGAAGCTCTCGGTCTCGCTCATCCTCCAGTGAGGGCTCATCCTCCAGGGAGTGCTCATCCTCCCCTGAGGAGAGCGGCCAGGGTGTGAGTCGGGTGCTCGGGTGAGGCCGGGTACCGGGTGAGGCGGACGGGTGCGATCACCTGTGTGCCAGCGCCTGGGGACAGATCCGGCACTCATGTGCTGGAAGGGTGTGGACGGTCAGGGACCGTCCACACCCTTCGTCGTCCGCCTTGCCCGCGGTCGTGGATCAGGCAACGCTGGACCCTGCCCCCACGACCATCGCCTCTCGCGGTGGCGACCATCGCAGGAGAAGGAGAAGCCATGAGTTTCGAAGTCGACGCCGAGCGCGTCTCGTCCGCAGCCACCGCCACCGCCGCCTCGTCGCAGGCCCTCGTAACGGAGTCGAACACGATGCTGCGCAACCTGCTCACGCTGCAGGAGTGCTGGAAGGGCAGCGCGGCACAGAACTTCCAGGCGGTCATCAACCAGTGGGAGGGCGCGCAGAAGCAGCTCTTCGAGTCGCTCAACTCCATCCACGGTGCCCTCGGCACCGCGGCGGCCCAGTACTCGGAGGTGGAGGCGGCGAACTCGCGGCTCTTCGCTCCGTGAGTCAGCCCACCGATCGGTGCCGGCCCCGCCGAGCGACCCCGGCCGGATGCTCCTCGGCGCACCCGGTTGCGGTCGTCCCGGGGCCCGCCCGCCCACGCTTCCTGCGCACTCTCGAGCACCGTGGCCGGGGGCTGCGCCGGGCGCGACACGCGGACCGATCTGTCCCTGTTTCCTCGTCTGCATCTGGGAAACTATCAGCCTTTATGAGTAGGCTGAAGGCGATAAGTTCACGGCGATCGAGGCCGGGAGACTCCTGGATGGGAGGTTTCCGTTCCGCGCTCGCCGGATCAGGACCAGAGCAGGAGTCGACAACGGTGAGCATCTTCCAACGAATCGCGACGATCTTCGGAGCGAAGGCGAACAAGGCCCTCGACAAGGCCGAGAACCCCAACGAAACCCTCGACTACTCGTACCAGAAGCAGCTCGAACTGCTGCAGAAGGTGCGCCGCGGCGTTGCCGACGTCGCGACCAGCCGCAAGCGCCTCGAACTGCAGATCAACCAGCTCGAGCAGCAGCAGAACAAGCTCTCCGGCCAGGCGCAGAAGGCGATGGAGATCGGACGCGAGGACCTTGCGCGCGAAGCGCTCACCCGCAAGTCCGGGCTGAGCCAGCAGATCACCGATCTCCAGACCCAGCATGAGGGTCTCCAGGGCGAGGAGCAGAAGCTCACGCTGGCCTCCCAGCGCCTCCAGGCGAAGGTCGATGCGTTCCGCACGCGCAAGGAGACCATCAAGGCGACGTACACCGCCGCCGAGGCGCAGTCGAAGATCGGCGAGGCGTTCTCCGGCATCTCCGAAGAGCTCGGCGATGTCGGCCTCGCCGTGCAGCGCGCGGAGGACAAGACCGCGGCCCTGCAGGCCCGGGCCGGTGCCGTCGACGAGCTCATCGCCTCCGGCGCCCTCGATGACGTCACCGGGACGCGGAAGGACGACATCAGCGCCCAGCTCGATGCGCTCTCGAGCGAGAACGACGTCGAGATGGAGCTCGCCCGCATGCGCGAGTCTCTTCCGGCCGGCGAGAAGAAGGACCAGAAGTCGCTCGAAGGCGAGGGCCAGTGATGATCATCCGGATCATGGGCGAGGGTCAGTTCGACGTCGCCGACGTCGATCAGGCGCTTCTGCAGAAGTACGACAACCAGGTCGAGCACGCTGTCGAATCCGGTGACACGGAGGAGGCCCGCACCGCACTGCAGGAGCTCCACGACTACGTCGTCAGCCACGGCAAGCCCGTCTCCGACGACTTCCTCGGCACGAGCGACGTCGTCGTCCCCTTCGTCGACGCCACCCTCGAGGAGATCTCCGAGCTGCTCACCGGCGAGGGGTTCATCCCCGACCCTGCCTGAGTCCGGTCCGCCCGACCGCCGAGGCTGCAGTCCGGCTCTCCGCCCCGCAGCCGCCCGGTCCATCCGACCTCGACTCCACGATTTCCGGCCCGTCGCCTGATGCCAGGTGATGGGCCGGATGCGCACAACCCAGAGAGGACCCACGATGTCGAACCGCTTCGTCAAGGACAACGGACTCACCATGCGGATGGGGTGGACGATCTTCCTCAACGGGCTCATCTACGTCGTGCTCATCCTCGCTGTCTGGTGGATGCTCGGCGGAAGCACGACCGGTGTCATCATCGCCGTGCTCGTGAGCATCGGGGCGTTCTTCTTCCAGTGGTACTTCTCCGACTCGATCGCGATGAAGGCGATGGGCGCCAGAGAGGTCTCCCCCGAGGAGGCACCCGAGCTCCACACGATGATCGACCGGCTCACGCAGCTCTCGGATTCGACGAAGCCGCGGGTGGCCGTGTCCAACTCGGCCGTGCCCAACGCCTTCGCCACCGGGCGCTCCCCCAAACGCTCGGTCGTCTGCGTGACCCGAGGCCTGCTCGAGAAGCTCGACCGAGAGGAGGTCGAGGTCGTCCTCGCCCACGAGCTCTCCCACGTCGCCCACCGTGACGTCACCGTGATGACGGTCGCCGGGGTCACCGGCGTCGTCGCCGCCCTGATGATGCGCGCCGGGTACTACATGACCCTCGGCGGACGCCGCGACAACAACGGCGGCATCCCCATCCAGTTGCTCTTCATCCTCGTCGGCGCCGTCGTCTACGGTCTCTCGTTCCTCCTCATCCGCAGCCTCTCCCGCTACCGCGAGCTCGCGGCCGATCGGGCCGCGGCCCTCCTCACGGGTCGACCCTCGGTGCTGGCCTCGGCGCTGACGAAGCTGAGCGGGGACATGAACAGGATCCCGGAAAAGGACCTGCGCGAGACCGCCTCGGCGAACCATCTCGCCCTCATCCCCGCCGCACATGGCAGCTCCGGATTCGGGGAGCTCTTCTCCACCCACCCCTCGCTCGACAAGCGGCTCGCCCAGCTGGCGAAGATCTCCGCGCAGCTCTCGAAGCCGGAATGACCGACCGCGCCCGGCTCGGGCCGCTGTCGGCTCCGGGCACCACCACCGACACCCATTAGGAGACCCATGGGCTTCTTCGACGCCATCCTCGGCCGCTCCAAGCCGAAGCGCGCCAACCTCGACGACCTCTTCGCTCTGCCGCCTGCGGCACTCACCCTGCAGGCGGCCACCGGTTTCGTCCCCACCGGTGTCGGTGCGGTCGTGTTCCGCCAGGTCGAAGGTGCGGCCTTCGATTCCGCCGAGGCAGAGAGCGTCGCGCTCATCAGCTCCGACCCGGCCGCGAGCGTGCGGCAAACGAACGACGGCTTCGGCTACACCTGGCAGGTCGTCACCGATTCCGACGCCGAGGTGGTCAACCTCGTGACGAACCTCCACGCCGTCAACGCGGCGCTGGTCAACCAGGGCTTCGACACGATGCTCCTGTGCTCGACCGTGTACTTCGCGCACTCGGACGGCAGGCGGCTGGCGCTCGTCTACCAGTACAAGCGCGGCACGTTCTACCCCTTCGCGCCGACCGGTCCCCGGCAGCGGGACAACGCGCTCGAGATCCAGGTCAAGGGCATCCTCTCCGGTGAGCTGCCCTTCGAGGACGACATGTCGCGCTGGTCCCCGCTCTGGGACGCGCCCGGACTCGACGAGACTCCCCGCGCCCTCGAGGGCTGAGCATACTCACACGGAGATGATCTCGCCGCTTCGCGGCATTCCCCCGGCGAAGCTCATCGGCACCGGTTGCGCGTTGTCGAAGTCGAGCCGATCGACAGCCTGCACGTGCACATGGGGTTCGGTGCTGTTTCCGGAGTTGCCGACCCTGGCCACCGGCTCACCGGGGGTCACGGACTGCCTGGGCACCACCATGGCGCTGTGCTGCTGCAGGTGGCAGAGGACGACGAAGGCCGAGCCGAGGGCGATGACGATGTGATTGCCTGCCAGTTCCCGCCACCCGCCGGCCAACCTGGTGCGCTGGGAGGCTGCGTAGAGCAGCGAGGGGAATCCGCGATGGGTCCGGTGATCGGCGAGGCTGTCCTCGACGACGATGATCGCCCCGTGCGCCGGTGAGCAGAGCCTGCGACCGAAGCCGGGGAAGTGCTCAGGAACCTCCGTGCGCAACAGCGCGGCGACGGTGAAGGGAGCGGATCGCCCGCCCGCATCGACGGGGACGAAGTCGATCGCATGTGCGCTGCCGAAGAGCGTGGTGCCGTGGCTGGGCACACGGTCGGCAGGGCTGTTCTGGACCAGCCACCGACCCTGGAACGGGTAGACGCAGTCGATCGCCGCACCCGACCGGTCCGACGAGGACTCAGCAGGCACGGCGATCGACTCGCTGTGCTCAGTTCGGTGCGGACGGGACCGACATTCCTCAGTCCGTCTCTGCTCGGACCTCGAAGACCTCGCCGAGCGCCTCGACACGGTCACCGGGACGGATGGTCGCTCCTCGGCGGGTCTCGACCTCGCCGTTGACGAAGACGTCACCGGCGGCGATGAGATCCTTGGCCATCGCGCCGTGTTCGGCGACGCCGTGGAGCTTGAGGAGCTGGCCGAGCCTGATCGACTCGTCACGGATCGGAACGACGTCCATCAGAAGTCGAAGCCTCCGAAGTCGCCGAAGAGTCCTCCGCCGTCACCACCGTCGCCTCCGCCGAAGAATCCGCCGCCGTCACCACCGCCGACATCGCCGCCGCCGGCGTCTTCGCCGTCGGCACCCATGCCGTCCTGGTAGCCCTCGGCGTACGAGCCGTCCCAGCCGCCGCCCATGCCGCCGAAGAGCATGGCGCCCATGAGGACACCTGGCAACAGGCCGGAGCCGGCGTAGGAGTTGAAGTAGCCGCGGTTGTACTCGGCGTAGGCCGGGCCGGCCTCCCAGTAGGCGCGACGCGTGTGACCGTCACCGGTGACGACCTTGCGGACCGCGGGTTCGGCGCCGACGGCGACGCGCTCGGCATCGGCCGCGCACACGGGGACCGGGCGCAGCTGACCGCCGGCGGGAGCCCAGTCGATGTCCTCGACCGAAGGTCCGTGCTGCGGGTTGAAGAAGCATGGCGGGCGCCTCACGGGAAGCGGCTTGCCCTCGACGCGGGCACGCACGCACTTCGCGGCGTAGCGGCCGTCTTCGAGCGCCTCGGTGACATGACGGATGTCAGTGGGCTCCTCGACCTTCTCGAGGGTCTCCTTCGCCACATCGTAGGAATCGAGCGCCTGCTTGTAGTCCTGCGATCCGCCGGTGTCGAGTTCGACCCCGGACGTGAGGATGTCGAGTTCGGCGACCTCTTCGCCGAATTCGGTGACGTCCTCTTCCGCAGCCTTCTTCACCTGCGCGAGCTCCGCGGCGTGGAGCTCCTTCTGACGTTTCTTCTCCTTGCGGTGGCCGATGAAGAAGATGGCCCCGAGGACGATGAGTATGAACAGGAAAACTGTTCCCACGATCTCTGCCTCCCAGATGGACGGAACACTGCCCAGTATGCCCGATGAAACTGGCAAGCGACTGAGCCGCGCCCCTGTGCGCCCTCAGTCCCAGCCGCCCGTTGCCTGCGCGTGCCCGTCCCGATTCCCCGCCGAGGAGGTTCACCCGAACAGCCCCAACCCCTTGGCCAGAGTCGCCGCTCCCCCACCGAAGGCGAGGACGATCATCGCGATCCTCGCCGTCGTCGGCGGCAGCCTCCGCGCCAGCAGATCCCCGCCGAGGAGGCCGGCGACGAGCACGATTCCGATCCCCACCCAGATCGTCGGGTCGAGCCGCGGCCAGGCACCCTCGTCGAGGAGGGCCTTCGCGAGGATCGCCGACCCGGTGCCGACGACGAGGAACGGCTGCAGGGTCGCGGCGAACGGCCGCTGCTCCCACCGGGTGAGCACCGCATAGGCGCTCACCGCAGGGCCGCCGGCACCGGCGGCCGCCGACATCGTCCCGGAGACGAACCCCGAGGTGAACTGCGTCCCGAAGTTCGCAGGGATCGTCGCGCCGAAGCGGCCGATGATGAGGGAGACGGCGAGCGAGGCGATGATGAGCGCTCCGATGAGGATCTGCAGCGGCGCCGTCAGCAGGGCGGTCGTCAGGAGCGCTCCGGGCACGGTCCCGGCCACGGTGCCCACGGCCAGCTTCCAGAACACCGGCCACTCGACCTCGCGCCACGTCCGCGCGAAGACCGTGCCGCTGGCGATGATCCCGCAGAGGTTGACGAGGATGACGCCGGAGACCGGGTCGAGAAGGAGGACGAGGAACGGTCCGCTGACCAGCCCGAACCCCATCCCCGTCACCCGCTGTGAGAGTGCTCCGACGAAGACTGCGGCGAGGATGAGCACGACGACGGGTTCCACCAGAGAGAGTCTAGTGGCCGTTCAGGCCCCGTTCAGGGATGTCCGGGAGCGCGTCGGATTCGGCGCGAGATCCCAGGAACCGGGCCGCTCGTGCGGGGTTACAGTAAGAGGCATGGAAAGTCGTCCCCTCTGGTCCCGCTTCAGCGCAGACCCGCGCGCCTACGGCCAGGTCAGGGCTTCCGACGCCGATCGGGCCGTCGTCACCGACGTGCTCTCCGAGGCCTACGCCCTCGGGCAGATCGACGCCGGCGAGTTCGACGAGCGGATGGAGACGGCAGGACGCGTCAAGACTCTCGGCGAGATCCCCGACCTCGTCTCGGACCTCGTCGTCGCCGACGCTGAGGAGATCGACCCCGACCACCTCGACGAGGCTTCCCGCAAACGAGCTCTCGCACAGCTCGACGACGAGCGGATCCCCATCACTCCGACCCAGATCCAAGCCGCCGCCGAGAAGTACTACCGCGACCGCGTCCGCCGCGCCCTGCTCGGCATGGTCGCCGGTCCTGTCGGTTTCACGCTCCTCATCTGGGCGGTCTCCTCGATCGCGACAGGCGCCTTCATCTTCTTCTGGCCGATCTTCATCATCCTTCCGACGTTCTTCGGAGCGGTCTCCCAGATCACCGGCAAAGACGAGATCATCCGCCGGCGGAAGAAGGAGCTGACGAAACGGGCCAGGGCCCACCTCGGCGATGAGGAGGCCAAACGTCAGCTCGAGGCGCCGCAGCGCGACGTCGAGGACGACGACGTGGCCTTCGGCCACGGACTCCAGCCCCCGCACCCTCCGATGCCGCCGTACGGGCCGGGCCAGATCGATCCCCGCGACGACGAGTTGCGCAGGCGGCGCGAGGAGCGCCGCCACCGCCGCGAGAACCCCTGGGACTGAGCTGTCCCGCGGTCGGCACCACACCGTCCGGCCACCTCGGCGAGAGCTCGTGAGACAGCCTCGGCGAGGGCCCGTGAGACCGCCTCGCGGAGACAGCGTCGCGGTGACAACGAGAAGAGCCGTGCCGGCGTCCCTGCGGACACCGGCACGGCTCGTCGAGCGCTGGGCTGATCAGAAGCCCATGCCGCCCATTCCGTCCATACCGGCAGCGGCTGCGTCAGCACCCGGTGCGGCCTTCTCGGGCTTGTCGGCGACGACCGACTCGGTGGTGAGGAACAGACCGGCGATCGACGCGGCGTTCTGCAGAGCCGAACGGGTCACCTTGACCGGGTCGTTGATGCCTGCGGCGAGCAGGTCCTCGTACTCACCGGTGGCGGCGTTGAGGCCCCAGCCCGGCTCGAGGTTCGCGACCTTGTCGGCGACGACACCGGCTTCGAGACCGGCGTTCGTGGCGATCTGCTTGAGCGGAGCCTCGATGCCGACCTTGACGATGTTGGCACCCGTGGCCTCGTCGCCGGTGAGCGAGAGGTCGTCGAAGGCGGCCTTGCCGGCCTGGATGAGGGCGACGCCGCCGCCGGCGACGATTCCCTCTTCCACAGCGGCCTTGGCGTTGCGCACGGCGTCTTCGATGCGGTGCTTCGTCTCCTTGAGCTCGACCTCGGTCGCGGCTCCGGCCTTGATGACGGCAACACCGCCGGCCAGCTTGGCCAGGCGCTCCTGCAGCTTCTCACGGTCGTAGTCGGAGTCCGAGTTCTCGATCTCGGCGCGGATCTGGGCCACGCGACCGGCGATCTCGTCGGCGTCTCCAGCACCTTCGATGATCGTCGTCTCGTCCTTCGTGACGACGACCTTGCGGGCGGTGCCGAGCAGGTCGAGGGTGACGTTGTCGAGCTTGAGCCCGACTTCCTCGGACACGACCTGGCCACCGGTGAGGATGGCGATGTCGGCGAGCTGGGCCTTGCGACGGTCACCGAAGCCCGGAGCCTTGACGGCCACGGACTTGAAGGTGCCGCGGATCTTGTTGAGCACGAGGACGGCGAGTGCTTCGCCCTCGACGTCCTCGGCGATGATCAGGAGCGGCTTGTTGGTCTGCTGGACCTTCTCGAGGACGGGCAGCAGATCCTTGACGTTCGAGATCTTCGAGTTGACGATGAGGATGTAGGGATCCTCGAGGACGGCTTCCTGGCGGTCGGTGTCGGTGACGAAGTAACCGGAGATGTAGCCCTTGTCGAAGCGCATGCCCTCGGTCAGTTCGAGCTCGAGTCCGAAGGTGTTGGACTCCTCGACGGTGACGACGCCTTCCTTGCCGACCTTGTCGATCGCCTCGGCGATGAGCTCACCGATCGCAGAGTCACCGGCGGAGATTCCGGCGGTGGCAGCGATCTGCTCCTTCGTCTCGATCTCGATGGCGTTGTCGAGCAGGACCTCGGTCACTGCGGCGACAGCCTTCTCGATTCCGCGCTTGAGGCTGAGCGGGTCAGCACCGGCCGCGACGTTGCGCAGACCCTCGCGGACGAGCGCCTGAGCGAGCACGGTGGCGGTGGTGGTGCCGTCGCCGGCGACGTCGTCAGTCTTCTTGGCGACTTCCTTGACGAGTTCGGCACCGATCTTCTCGTAGGGATCCTCGAGCTCGATCTCCTTGGCGATGGACACGCCGTCGTTGGTGATCGTGGGTGCGCCCCACTGCTTTTCGAGCACGACGTTGCGGCCGCGCGGTCCAAGCGTCACCTTGACCGCGTCCGCAAGCTGGTTGAGACCGGCTTCGAGTCCCCGACGAGCTTCTTCGTCGAATGCAATCATCTTTGCCATAGTGGCTTAGATCCTCCCTGATGGAGTGGACTGGGATCCCAGAGCAGTCGTCAGCGCCCGCGACGGCAGAGAGTGTGTCCGCATGTTCCATTCCACACGGGGACCACGCTCTCGAGACGACTGATGCGATCCCGTGGTTTTCACCACCACTAGATTTAGCACTCTCAGGGGGAGAGTGCAAACGAAATCCTCGCGGAGCCAGGAATTCCGGGGAGTCTCTGAGAAACGATGACGAGAAGCGACCGACGGCAGGTCGACGCGAACACGCGAGTCCGGGGCGGCGACCGCAGGCGACGGACGAGTCGCACCACCAGGGGGCGCGGTGAACGTCCGCCAGCAGTGCCCCACCGACCGACCGCGCGCGACCGGAGGACAGCCCCCAACCGACCGGCGTCGCCGCGACACCGCGGGGTGAGCCCCGCGCAAAATGCAGAGGCGCCGAGTCGTCATCGACTCGGCGCCTCGTGGCTCGATGTCCGCAGAGCCGACCGTCAGACGGCCATCGCAGCGGACCGATGACGCCGGCAGCGAAAACCGCGGCCCCGCGATCTGCGGAGATCGCGGGGCACGGTCGCGCACGGCTTCACGCCGGCGACATCAGACTCAGAGGAGGGTGACGGATTCCGCCTGGGGACCCTTCTGACCTTCTCCGACCTCGAACTCAACCTGCTGGCCCTCTTCGAGGGAGCGGTAGCCGTCCATCTGGATCGCGCTCCAGTGGACGAACACGTCCTGGCCGTCGCCTTCGAGGGTGATGAATCCGTAGCCCTTTTCGGCGTTGAACCACTTGACGGTGCCTTGTGCCATTACTTCTCCATAGAATGCAGTGTCATTTGAAATCCGCTTCCGACACAACGCAGTGCCGGAATCCGAACGCTAGTAAACCTCAACAGACCCCGCGATTTCTCTCATTGACCTCTGGAGATTGATCTCGGTGAAGCACGATCAGAACACAAGGTGCAGTGCTTGCCTAGCTGGTAAAACTCTACCCCAGGGCCGGGCGGGCCAGAGGTTCGCTCAACACTGTTATCAATTCGTTACATTTGATTTCAGCCGGCATTCATCCTGTGAATTCGCGTGAACTCTCAGCCCTCACCGAGGCCGGTGCCCTCAGACTGTCCGCCTTCGGATCCAGCACTGCCGGCGCCCGAGCCGGTCCCTTCGGATTCAGCACTTCCCGAACCCGAATCCGTGCCGCTCGACGACGGTCCGCGCTGGGCGATGTCCGAGCACACGACGACGGTGAGGTCGGCGGTGAAGTCGTCCGACTGCTCCGTGGCCTCGATGCCGAGGGCGTCGGCGACGAGCTTCGCCTGCGCGGCCGAACCCTTGTCCTTGTAGTAGACGACCGAGTCGCTGCGGGCAGTCGAGTAGTTGCCGACCTTGCCGATGGTCCAGCCCTTCTCCTCGACCGCGTCGGAGAACCTCTTCGCGACGCCGGAGACTCCCGAGCCATTGAGCACGTCGACCGTGAGCGAGGAGTCGACGACGCTGACTTCGCTCTCCGAGGGGCTCGGCGTCGCCGGCGCCGAGGTCTCCGGGGCGGGTTCGCCGACGGTCGTCTCGGGGTCGCGCATGGAGGAGGTGATGATGTTGATCGCCGCGACGACGAGGAGGACCGCGACGAGCGCGAGGACGATGACCAGCGTGATCGCCCCGAGGTTCGACGAGGCCGCGGAGTCCTGCCGATGGGCTCCACTGCGGCGGCCTGGCTCGATGGAGTCGAATTCGTCAGTCATGGCTACCTCGAGACGCGGGCCTGCGCACGTTCGCTCTGTCGCGTCGTGCGGATCCGGCGCAGCCGCTTGACGAGCATCGGATCGCTCGCGAGGGCCGCCGGATTGTCGAGCAGGGAGTTGAGTATCTGGAAGTAGCTCGTCGCCGACATGTCGAAGCGCTCGCGGATCGCGTGGTCCTTCGCACCGCCGTACTTCCACCAGCGCCGCTCGAATTCCAGAACGGACACCTCGAGCTCACTCAGTTCAGGGGTGCCCTCGTTCTGCGGCATAGACGGTGTGCTCCTTCGGGTGTGTACTCTGAAGCTTATGCTATCGCCAGAATGACACGGCTGTCATTCCCGCCGCGCCAGCTCGCCCCTCCGAGACCCGCAGGGGCGGCGGACTCGGCTCTGCACCGGGGATTCCCCCTCGCCGAGGCGACCGCCGGGTCCCGCCGGGCGTGACTGTCACCGTTGCGGAAGTCACAGTCGGTCCCGGCCTATGGATCCTGCACGGTCCGAGCGGGGCAGAGCACGACCCGCGCATAGCGGGGCTGTGCACGACCGGGGGCAGAGGCCGATGCCCCTGCCCCCAGTCGGGAGACCGTCGACCCGCAGCGGGTGCGCTGCGGCTCCTCCCTCAGCGGATGCGGATGTTGACCTGTTTGATCTGGGTGAAGCCCTCGAGCATGCCCTCGAGTGAGGCCTCACGTCCGAAGCCCGAGTTCTTCATGCCGCCGTAGGCCTGTCCTGCCAGCTGACCGCCGCCCTGGTTGACCTGGATCCACCCGGACTCGATCCGGTCGGCCATCGTCAGCGCCGAGTCGAGATCCTTCGTGAACACGTAGGCGGCGAGTCCGTACTCGTTCGTGTTCGCCATGCCGATGACCTCGTCGACGGTCTTCCAGGGGATGACCGAGAGGACGGGACCGAAGATCTCCTCCTGGCTCGTCTGCCAGTCGTTCTGGGCCTTCGAGAAGATCACCGGAGCATGGTAGAAGCCGGGTTCGCCGACATTGAGCTCACCGTGGCCGTCGTAGGCGATCTCGACGCCGTCCATCGACTTGCCCATCTCGATGTAGTCAGCGACCTGGTCGTACTGCTTCTCGTTGATGATCGCGCCGATGTCCGTCTCCTCGTCACGCGGATCGCCGACCTTCATCTTCTTCACCGCGGCGACGAGCTTGGCGAGGAACGAGTCGTAGATGTCCTCATGGAGGAAGAGGCGCGAGCCCATCGTGCACGACTGCCCCTGGCGGGCGAAGCGCGTCGAGAGGAGGACCTGCTCGACCGTGTCCTCATCGTCGGAGTCGGGGAAGATGATGTTCGGGCTCTTGCCCCCGAGCTCCATCGACGAGTGCGCCAGACGCCTGCCGGCCACCTCGGCGACGTGCCGACCGACGTTCGTCGACCCGGTGAACGAGAGCTTGTCGACATCGGGATGGACGTTGAGGGCCTCGCCGATGACCGAGCCCTTGCCGGTGACGACGTTGAGGACGCCCGGCGGAAGGATCCTGTCGAGGAGCTCGGCCATCTTGAGGATCGTCAGCGGAGCGTCCTCGGCCGACTTGAGGACGATCGTGTTGCCGGCGGCGAGCGCGGCAGGGGTCTTGAACGCCGCGATCATCAGCGGCGAGTTCCACGGGAGGATGCCGGCGACGACGCCCAGCGGCACCCGCTTCGTGTACTGGAGCTGCCTGTCTCCGGCCGGCAGGGTCGTGCCCTTGACCTCACCGGCGACGCCGCCCATGTAGCGGAAGAGATCGGCGAGGATGACGGTCTCGGGCCTCGCCTGCGTGCGGATCGCGTTGCCGGTGTCGAGCGCGGTGAGCTCTGCGAGCTCCTCCGAACCGGCTTCGAGCGCGTCGGCGCACTTGATGAGCAGCTTCTGCCGCTCCTTGAACGGCAGTCCTGCCCATTCGGGGAAGGCGGCGCGAGCGGCCTTGACCGCCCGGTCCGCGTCGGCCTCCTTGCCCTCGGGCACCGTGGCGATGACGACGTTGCGGTCGATCGGGGTGATGACGTCATGAGTCTCTCCGTCGAGGGCGTCGACCCATTCTCCGCCGATGTACATCTTCCAGGGTGTGGCGTCGGGAAATTCCGTCATTGGGGTGCTCTCACCTTCCAGGTTCTCCGATGAACTCGTTCTCCCGAGCATAGCCCCTGGCCCCTGCCGATCTGAACGCCGGAGGGCTGGGCGATCATGCACACCTCGTCTGCGCTCGGAGCACACGGCGGCCGACACGTGCTCGATAGAATCACCGGCATGACCTCGAATGCGCAGCTGAGCACGATCATGTCCCCCGACTGGGCCGAGGCGCTCGCCGACTCCGAAGCCGACATCCACCTCATGGGCGACTTCCTCCGAGCGGAGAACGCCGCCGGACGCTCCTACCTGCCGGCGGGCGAGGCGGTCTTCCGCGCCTTCGCCGAGCCCCTGTCCGAGGTCAGGGTCCTCATCGTCGGCCAGGACCCCTACCCGACCCCGGGTCATCCGATCGGCCTCTCCTTCGCCGTCGACCCCGAGGTCAGGCCGCTGCCGCGGTCCCTGACGAACATCTACAAGGAGCTCGCCGACGACCTCGGGATCCCTCCCGCCGCCCACGGCGACCTGCGCGCGTGGTCCCGGCAGGGAGTCATGCTCCTCAACCGCGTCCTCACCGTCAGCCCCGGCTCCCCGGCCTCCCACCGCGGCAAGGGCTGGGAGGCGATCACCGAGCGGGCCATCCGGGCGCTGATCAGCCGTGACCGTCCCCTCGTCGCGATCCTCTGGGGTCGGGATGCGCGGAACCTCGCCCCGCTGCTCACCTCCGGCCCCGCCGAGGTGGCCATCATCGAATCCGCGCACCCCTCCCCGCTGTCCGCGTCGCGGGGCTTCTTCGGCTCGCGGCCGTTCTCACGGACGAACGAGCTGCTCGCGCAGAAGGGCATCGCCCCGATCGACTGGCAGCTGCCCGCCCAGGAGTGAACGCAGACCTCAGCCCTGCACGTCCTTCGGCGGTGCCTCCCCTGAGCGCACGGAATCGGCGACGGATTCCGCCTTGCGGCCCTTGAGCGGGCGGGCGAGGTAGCTGCCGAGGACCGCGCCGACGGCGAGTGCGGCATTGGCGAGGATCGCGGTGAAGAGCGCAGAGAGGCCCTCGGCGAAGGTCGTCGTCTCCGTCTCCGCGACGATCCGGTAGACCGCGGTGAAGATCGAGAGTCCCTGGAGCAGGGTGTAGATCGCAGGGATCGTCAGCACGATCGCCGGTGCTCCCAGCCGCAGTGCCAGGGGCCGGGCGAGGAAGCCTGCGACGGTGGCCGAGAGAAGGCTCGCGAGCACGTTGTCCATCCCGAGCAGGGACAGCGACATCATCGTGATGAATGAGGCGAGGCCGACGACCGCGGCGGGGAGGATGAACCGCCTCGAGGCCTGCATGCCCACGGCACCGGCCATCGCGACGACCGCTGCCGCACCGAGCGAGACGATCATCGCAACGACGTGGACACCGGAGCGGGGCACGAGGATCTCGATGGGATCCATGCCGAGCGCCTGCCCGCACGCGACGCCGAATGCCAGTCCGGAGACGATGCCCGCGAAGGAGAGGAACACCCCGACGAGCCGCCCGGCTGCGGTGAGCGGGAAGTTCGTCAGCGCATCCTGGACGGAGGAGTAGAGCGACTGCGTGGGCAGCAGAAGGACGATGGCCGCGGCGACGAGGTACTGCGGGGAGTCGATGAGCCCGAAGTTGCCCGCCGCCATCGCCACGAGAGTGCCGATCGCCGCCTGGAGCGCGGTGATGAAGAACGACGGCAGGCTCGTGCGGCCGATGAGCTTGCCGAGCTGGAAGATGAACACGGCCATCGCGATGCCGAGGACGATCGCGATCGGACCGCCGCCGAGGAGGAGGACGAGGGAGCCGACCATGAGCCCCCACGCACCGGTGACGAACCACTCTTTGAAGGGCCGACGCTGCGAGCGGATCGCATCGAGACGGCTCCGGGCGTCCATGAACCCGATGCGGCCGTCGACGAGGTCGGAGACGAGCTTGTGGACGGAGGCGAGCTTCGCGTAGTGGGTCGACTCCCCGCGGTTGACGCGCATCACCGTCATCAGCCGCCCGTCCGAGGTCGAGTAGTGGACGACGAGCGTGCTCGAGGTGAGGTCGACCTCGGCGGTGGAGAGTCCGCACGCCGTGCACGCGGCGATGACGGAGACCTCGATGTCGTTCGTGCCCGCACCCGCGCGCATCATGATCGCGGCGATATCGGCGGCGAGGTCGAGGATCATCCGCGCCTCGTCCTCGCTCGGTTCGCTCGCCTGCACGGGCGCCTGGTACGGGGTGCCCTTGAGGACGGTGATGATCGGCACCGGCTGGGTGTTCACCGAGGTGCCGGTGACGAGCCTGCCGACGGTGCGGCGGGCCACGCGCTGGGCGACCCGCTGGGAGGCGCCGAGGTGGTCGGTGCGCGGCTTGGCCTGCTTCTGCGTCCGGGCTCTGCCGTTGCCGGTGCGCTGGGGCTGGGACTGGAGTTCGGCCAGGCGCTGCGCTCGGGTGCGTTCGAGCAGTTCGCGCAGGGCCTGCGACCCGGCCTCGGACCTCTCCCGGCCCCGCACGGGACCGGTCTCAGCATCCTGGTCGCGGACCACCTCGGCGGGGGCCCGGTCGACGGGGATGTCAGCGGTCGTCGCATCCTCGGTCACCGCACCGTCGAGGGGGATGTCGGCGGTGGTCGCCTCGTCGGAGTCGATCCCGGCTCCGGTCACGGCGTCGTCTGGGGGCCTCTGGGTCACGGCTCGCTGATGAGAGTCGGACCGTACGGGTCGGCCACCTCGGCGGTGCCGGTCTCCTGGTCGAAGGAGTAGACCAGGCGTCCGTCGACGAAGACCTCCTCGGCGCGGGAGTCGAGGTCGAGCGGATCGCCGGACCAGATCGCGAGGTCGGCGTCCTTGCCGGGGGCGAGCGAGCCGAGCCGGTCGTCGAGGCCGAAGATCGCCGCCGGATTGATCGTCAGCGCCTCGAGCGCGACGACGGGATCGAGGCCCTCCTTGACGGCGAGCGAGGCCTCGTGGATGAGGAAGTTGATGGGGATGACCGGATGGTCGGTGGTCAGCGCGATCCGCACCCCCGCCTCGGCGAGCGCTGCGGCGGTGGCAAGGGTCCGGTCACGGAGTTCGACCTTCGACCGGCTCGTCATCAGGGGGCCGAGGATGACGTCGATGCCCTTCTCGGCGATGAAGTCGGCGATCTTGTGGCCTTCGGTGCCGTGGTTGATGACCAGCCGGTACCCGAACTCCTCGGACAGCCGGATCGCGGTGGCGATGTCGTCGGCCCGGTGGCAGTGCTGGTCCCATGCGAGGGTCCCGTCGAGCACCTCGGCGAGCGTCTCCTTGACGAGGTCGCGTTCGAAGGGGGTGCCCTCAGCCTCGGCGTGGTCGCGCTTGGCCCGGTAGTTCTGTGCCTCGACGAAGGCGTCGCGGATGATCTTCGCGGTGCCCATCCGGGTCGAAGGCGTGACCTTCTTGTCCCCGTAGACCCGCTTCGGGTTCTCCCCGAGCGCGGACTTGACCGAGAGGTCCTGCGTCACGAGCATCTCGTCGACGACCCGGCCCCAGGTCTTGACGAAGGCGGTGCGCCCGCCGATGGGGTTGCCCGATCCGGGTTTGATGAGCGCCGAGGTGACGCCTCCGCGCAGGGCATCCTTGAATCCCAGCTCGGCCGGGTCGATCCCGTCGAGGGCGCGCAGGCCCGCCCCGTTGGGGTCGGTCATCTCGTTCGTGTCGTCGCCCGACCAGCCTTCTCCGTCCTCATGCACGCCGAGGTGGCCGTGGGCTTCGATGAAGCCGGGGACCACCCAGCGGCCCGCGGCGTCGATGACCTCGGTGCCCTCGGGCACCTCGGTCTCCGGTCCGCCGACGGCGGCGATGCGGCCGTCGGCGAGGACGATCGTGCCCGACTCGATGGGTTCGGCACGCTCACCCTGCGCATCGGCGATCGGCAGGATCCTCGCATTGACAATGGCGACGTCGTGGCGTGCGGGGACGGGGACCGATCGATACATCGTGCTCCTTCAGATGCGTGTGCCGGGTGCTCTTCGCTCAAGGTGCGCGGCTGCTGTGCCGCGGTGTCGAGTCTACGCCACGGGGGTGCCCGTTCAAGGCTCTCACCACGCGGTCGAGGCACCTCTGGGGCATCTCCCGCCGACGACTCAGCGGGTGTGGCGCGCATGCACAGATCAGGCGGTCGGGCATGGGAGCGGCATGGGGACTGTGGGTATAGGTTGGAGAGAGCGGACGAACGATCAGAAGGAGCTGAGGATGCTCGAAACCATCACTTCCTACGTCGCGATCGGCGACTCCTTCAGCGAGGGCCTCATGGACCCCGACCCCGACGGCACCCCCGACCGATTCCGGGGGTGGACCGACCGGCTGGCCGAACTCCTTGTCGACTCTCCGGCCGGTGGACCCGAGCTCCTCTACGCGAACTTCGCGATCCGCGGCCGCCTCCTCCAGGGTGTCATCGACGAGCAGGTGCCGAAGGTCCTCGACCTCAAACCGGACCTCGTGAGCTTCTGTGCCGGCGGCAACGACTGCCTGCGCCCGCGCACCGACATCGACGGGCTGGCGAACCAGTTCGAGCGCGCCGTCATCGCGATGCGCGACGAGGGCATCGAGGTCGTCATGGCCAACGGCTTCGACACGGAGACGATGTCGCCGCTGCTGCGCGCGGTGCGTCCGCGCGTCGGCGTCTACAACGCGCACCTGTGGACGATCGCGCAGCGCCACGGTTGCCACATGGTCGACGTCTGGGGTCTGCGCCCCCTCTACGCCGAGGACATGTGGGCCGAGGACAAGATCCACCTCTCCCCTGACGGCCACGACCTCGTCGCCCGGCAGGCGCTCGCGACCCTCGAATCCGGTCATTCGCTGCCGACGACGGGCTTCGGGATGCCGCCGCGCACGACCCGGGCGATCCGCGACGTCGTCGTCGAGGAGTCGAAGTGGGCGCGCGAGCATCTCGCGCCGTGGGTGGGCAGGCGGCTGCGCGGCCAGTCCTCCGGCGACCTGCTCAGCCCCAAGGTCCCCGACCTCTCCCCGGTGCGGAAGATCGCGGTCGACGACGAGGTCGACGTCACCGCCGCCGCTCACGAGCCCGGGTTCTCCGGCGGGGACCCCTCTGACGGCGAGGGCTCCGGGTCCGCCGAGGCCGCCGGCGAACGGACAGGGGTCGACGTCGAGACCGCACAGCTGATCAGCGACGACGGCCGGTTGGCAGTCGACGGCAGGCGAATCGTCAAGGAGGACGAAGATGAGTGAGACACACGGATCGACCGAGGATGCGCGCAGCGAGGCACTCGACGCGCTCGGGCAGCGGCTCGGTGCTGAGCCGAACATCGTCCGCCACCCCTACGGGGACGATCCCGACCAGTTCGTCGAGGTCCACGGGGACCCGGCGACCGCCTCGGCGGTGGTGGTCTTCGTCCACGGCGGATACTTCCGCCCGAGCATCGACTTCGTCCACGCCAGGCCGCTCGCCCAGGCGCTCGCCGAGACCGGGGTGCTCTGCGTCCTCGTCGAGTACGGACGCATCGGCGGGCAGCCGCGCTGCCTCGACGACGTCACCGCGGCGATCAGCTTCGCCCTCGATTCGCTCGAGGCGTGGGGTGTGGCCGCCGAGGCGCGGGACCGGCCCGTCGTCGCGGGGCATTCCGCGGGAGGGTGCCTCGTGCTCGCATGGGCGAGCCACCTCGATGCGGACGGTCCTGACTTCCGGCTGCGTCCGCTCGCTCCGATCTCGGATCTGCTCCGGGAGGTCAATGACGGACTCGCCGACGGTGCCGTGCTCGACTACATGGGCGCGCCTCCGCAGGAGGACCTCGCCGCGTACCTGTGGGAGGACCCGCGGTCGCGGGCGGTGCTCATCCCCGAGCGCGCCGATGCCCACATCATCCACGGCGACGCCGACGGGATCGTCGACGTGTCGTTCTCGCAGAACTTCCCGGCACAGCTGACTGTTCTGCCCGGCGCCGATCACATGGACCTCGTCGAGCCGTCCTCGCCGTACTTCCCGCAGGTCGTCGAGCTCCTCTTCGCCGACCGCTGAGCACACGCCGCCGGACGATCCCAGCAACCCTCCGGGCGCTGAGCAACCCTGCACCGGGTTGCCGAGCGCCCGGACGGGTGCTCAGTGCTTCGGGGCCGTCCGCGTCCCGGGGCCGTTCTCGATGCCGGTGCGGATATCGAAGAGCTCAGGGAAGAACGTGAGGTCGAGGGCCTTCTGGAGGAATCCGACGCCGCTCGAGCCGCCGGTGCCGCGCTTCATGCCGATGATCCGCAGGACCGTGCGCATGTGGCGGTAGCGCCAGAACTGGAAGTTCTCCTCGAGGTCGACGAGCTCCTCACAGCTCTCGTACTCGAGCCAGTACTCCTCGGGGTTCTCGTAGATGATGCGGAAGGTCTCGAGCAGCTCCTCATCAAAGGTGTGCGAGACGGAGACGTCGCGGTCGAGGATGCGCTGCGGGACGGGCAGACCGCGGCGGGAGAGGAACCGGAGGAACTCGTCGTAGACGCTCGGCTCCTCGAGGTAGCGCCGCAGCTGCGCCTGTGCTTCGGGTTCGGCGTCGAAGACGGCGAGCATGCCCTTGTTCTTGTTGCCGAGGAGGAACTCGACGGCCCGATACTGCCAGGACTGGAAGCCGGAGGACTGACCGAGTTCGTCGCGGAAGCCGACGTACTCGCTCGGGGTGAGCGTCGCGAGCACCGACCACTGTTCGGTGAGGGTCTTCTGGATGTGCTTGACGCGGGCGATGCGCTTGAGCGCGAGCTGCAGCTGATCGGCGGCGATGAGGCGGCGGGCGTCGAGGAGTTCGTGGATGACGAGCTTGAACCACAGCTCGGTCGTCTGGTGCTGGATGATGAAGAGCAGCTCGTCATGGTGCTCGGGATCGCTCACCGGATGCTGCGAGGTGAGGAGCCGATCGAGGTCGAGGTACGACCCGTAGGTCATCTGCTCCCGCAGGTCGGTGTGGATCTCGTCTTCGAGGGCGCGCTCGTTCTTCTCGGCTGTCGACGTGTCATGAGTCATGGGACAAGGATGTCATGGCCGGTGCCCACCCCCTCGCCGAGGCGGTCGATCGCCGCCGAGGCGGGCGCTCGGTCTGAGCCTCCACCCCAGCCGGTACGGTCGGCTCAGTCGGCGCCGGGGCGGCGGCGTTCGGGTTCGGCGACGTCGCGGACGTGGTCGACGAGCTCCTTCCACTCCCCCGTGAGCTCCTTCTCCCCGAACCGGGCGTGCCCGAAGCGGCTCTCGATGAGGTAGACGTAGCGATCGGCCGAAGACACCGACCCGCCCGGAGCGGCGCCGGTTGCCGCCGCCTGCCCACCGGCACCCGATGCTCCAGCGTGCCCGTCGCCTCGGCTCGGCCACGGGAGGTCGGCGACGCGTTCGCCGAGCTCCTCACGGTGTTTGCTCGTGTCGATGTCGAGATCCCACACGAGGAGGAATCCGCCGATCCCTCCGCTGCGCTCGACGAGGAGGTGACCGAACTCCCGGTCACCGGATCCTGCGGTGCTCACCAGCTGCTCCCTCGGTTTCCCCGGGCTGCGGGCCCGGTGACGACGCCGACGGTCGTCCATCCTTCGACGACCGCGTCGTGGACGTCAGATCCCTCTCCGAACTGGTCGGCCGCCTCGGCGATGGTGAGATCTGCGAACTGCGCGAAGTCGGTCGTCGTCGTGATCTCGGATCCGGTGAGGACGCCGTACCAGACCTGCCCGACGGTCTCCCACGCGGGACCGCCGACGGTCGTCGCCGCGACCGCGAACGCGCGGTTGGGGATGCCGGAGTTGAGGTGGACGCCGCCGTTGTCGGATTCGGTGCGGACGAAGCCGTCCATGTGGTCCGGCTGCGGGTCCTTGCCGAGGACGTCGTCGTCGTACGCGGTGCCCGGGGCGATCATCGAGCGCAGGGCCTTGCCGGTGACCGCCTCGGTGAAGATTCCGGCGCCGATGAGCCAGGTCGCGTCCTCGGCGTTCTGCCCGGCGGAATGCTGTTCGGTCAGCGCCCCGAAGACGTCGGCGCAGTGCTCGTTGAGGGCGCCGGACTGGTCGAAGTACTCGAGGTCGGCGGTGTGGGTGATGACGCCGTGGCTGAGTTCGTGGCCGATGATCGACAGGGAGCCGGTGAAGCCTGTGAACACCTCACCGTCGCCGTCGCCGAAGACGAGGAGGCGACCGTCCCAGAAGGCGTTGTCGTAGTCCTGACCGTAGTGGACGCTCGCGAGCAGGGGTCCGCCCTGACCGTCGAGGGAGTTCCGGTCGAAGGCCTCGGCGAAGAGGGCATACGAGGCGCCGAGGCCGTCGTAGGCTTCGTTGACCGCGTCGTCGGCGACGGGTCCCTCGCCCTCGCTGCGGACGAGGACGCCGGGCAGGTCCTCCTTGTTCTGCGCGTCGTGGATCTGGCGGTTCGGACCCGTCGCCTCACCGGCCTGGGCGCTGCGGGTCCGGGCAGTCGCCGAGGAGTCGTCGGGTGCTGCGCGCAGGCCTTCGGCGCGCAGCTGACGCACTCGGGCGTCGGCTCTCAGGCCCGTGCGGGCGGCGTCGGCGGCGCGGGGGAACCTCTCGCCGCCGTTGTCGGCGAGGTTGCTGAGCAGGTACGGCGGGACCACTGTGTTCGCTGTTCTCATGTGACCACGCTCTCATCTTCGCCCGAGTGTTCGATGGGAGCGGCGTCACAGCGGTCGGAGAAGACGCCCGCACACCGCCCTGCGGACGCCTCGGTCGGCCCATGGGCACCCTCCATAGACTGGTGATGTGCTCAAACCCATCCTGTGGCCGGTGCTCATCCCCTCGCTGCTCTTCGCGGCGGGACTGGGAGCGATCCTGCCCGTCCTCGTCCTCGGTGCGCTCTCGCTCGGGGCGAGTTCGGCGTTCGCGGCCGCGACCGTCGGCATCATGGGCGCGGTCTCACTGCTCGCGACGGTGCCGGCGGGGATCCTCATCGACCGCCTCGGCGATCTTCGCGCCATGGTCGTCGCGACGGTCACCGCGATCGTCGTCCTCGCAGCGATCGTGGTCGCGTTCCTCTGGGACTCGGCGGGATCGATCGTCGTCTACACGATCGCACTCATGCTCTTCGCGCCGGTGTCCGATGTGTGGAACCTCGCCCGGCAGGCCGTCGTCGCCGAGGTGATGCCCTCTGCCCATCTGGCCAAGGCGATGACGGCGCTCGGCGGGAGCATGCGGGTGGGCAACCTCGTCGGGCCGATCATCGGTGCCGGACTCATGCTCGTCTTCCCGATATGGTCGGTCTTCGTCTTCGCCGGTGTCGCCGGGCTGCTCGCGATCCTCGTCCTCGCCCTGCCGATCGCACGGATCCCCGACTACGGTCAGACCTCGGGAGACGCGGCGACGGGAACGGCGTCGGCGCATTCGGACCACCGTGAGACTGCCCGAGGTCGAGCCGACGCGGCCGACGCCACCACCGTGACGACGGTCCCACGCGATTCCCAAGCCGCCTCCGACTCAGCGCAGCATCCGATCTCAGGTGACACTCACGCTCAGGGGGCGTCTGCAACTGCCGCACCACCTCGGCGAGCCCGCCTCGATGTGCGCTGGAACGCCGTCATCCTCGTCGGGATCTCGATCATCACGCTCACCGTGGCGCGGTCGGCACAGCCGGTCGTCATCCAGCTGTGGGGTGTCTCGATCGGACTGCACGAGTCGCAGATCTCGCTGCTCATCGCCTTCGGGGCGGGGCTCGAACTCGTCTTCATGTTCCTCGGTGCCTACATCAAGGACCATCTGGGCCGGGTCGCCACGCTCGTCGCCTGCCTGACGATCTTCGGGGCCGGGTTCATCGCGATGGTGACGATGCCCACCCTCGTGGGCATGATCGTCGCGGTCGGGATCATGGCCGTGGGCAACGGCCTCGGCGCGGGGGTCAACATGACGATCGGCGCGGACCTCTCGCCTGCCATCGGGCGGGCCCGGTTCCTCGGAATCTGGGCGATCTTCAACAACGGCGGCAAGCTCGCGGGCCCCTCGGTCATCGCCCTCGTCATCGCGATCGCCTCGCTGCAGTTCGGCGTCCTCTTCACCGGCCTCTTCGCGATCGCCGGTGCCGTCTGGGTGCTCGTGTGGGCGAAGAGGATCGGCCTCCCGGGGCGGAACGCGGGACAGGAGCGCCCGCCAGCCGGGGCGGAGCCTCAGGCCGCCGGGCGCGCCGGCCGGTCGAACGAGGCAGGGAGCCGACCCACCGACGAGGATCAGACCGGACAGTCCCCCTCCGAGTGGTCATCGGCCGACCACCCGAGCCGGAGATGACGATCGGGCCCGGCAGCAGACTGCCGGACCCGATTCGGTGGAGCCCCCTGTCAGACTCGAACTGACGACCTTCGCTTTACAAGAGCGGTGCTCTACCAACTGAGCTAAGGAGGCGCGGGCGCGGTTCTCCCGCGCTCAATGCCTACACGATAGTAGTCCATCGGGCACTCGGGCGACAAAAGCCGGAGCTCTGAGAGCGTCGGGCAACTCGGCCGCTTCGGCGGATGATGGCCAGGGCTCATTCGGGGTGATCCTGCGGATTCTCCGGTCACTGCCCCGAGGTCCGGAGGATTGACTGGTCACTCCGCCGAGGCGACCGGGCCGGGATTCACCCGCCGACCACGCCCCAGTGACCACCAAATCGCCCGTTGCGGTCGAAAAACCGAGGGGAATCAGCCAGATCGGCCAATTTCCCTCGGTTTTTCGACCGCAAACGGTGGGAGGGCTCAGAACCTCAGTTCTGAACCTCGCCGGTGGCCTTGAGGATCTCGATGGCCAGCGACTGCGGGTCACCGGTCTGCTCGGTCTGCTTGCCGTTGATGAGGACCCACGGGGTGGCGTCGACACCCGAATCGAGAGCCTCCTGGGTGGAGTTCGTGACGTACTTCTTGAAGGACTGGTCGGTCACGCAGCTCTCGACGGTCTGCTCCGGATCGGAGTTGAGCGCCTTCGACGTGTCGACGCCGGCGTCCGAGGCGACCTTGAGCAGCTCCTCGTCGGTGCGTCCGCTGGTGCCCTCCTCGGGCTGCTGAGCGAAGAGCGCCTCGAAGAGCGCTCCGGCCTTCTCCGGCTGGGAGTCGACGACGCATGCGGCGAGGTTGGCGGCGCGCGTCGAGTACTCGTTGCCGTTGGAGAAGCGGTCAAGGATGGCAATCGGCTTGTATTCGAGGACGATCGTGCCCTCTTCGACGAGCTTATTCAGCGTCGACGCGTTGGTCTCCTCGAACGCCCGGCACGCGGGGCACTGGAAGTCGATGAAGACGGTGACGGTGGCGGCATTCTCCTTGACACCGGCCTCGGCCGGCGTCGGCAGCGACGACTCCTCGCCCTCGGGCATGTTCATCGGCTGGACCACGGTTCCGCCCTTGGCGAGGCTGACGCCCCCGGCGACGTAGTTCGCCGGCGGGTTCGCGGGCCTGGCCGACTGGACGACGAGGAGGGTGACGATGACGGCCACCGCGACGACGACCACGCCGATCCCCGAGTAGAGGATGATCTTGGCGGTCTTCTCCTTCTTCGCCTGAGCTGCTGCGATCTGACGGGCATTCTCGCGTGCCCGATTCCGCTTCTCCGCCGCGGAGTTGTCTTTCGCCATGGTTCCTCACGTTGTCGATCGTCCGACTGGGGGTCGGTCCCGGTCGGCGCGAACCGACATCAGACCCGTCGGGCGGTGCTCCGCCCCGACGCTCCCACTGTACCGAAATCGCATGTCACGCGACTCCCAGTGAAATTCAAGGTTCAATCATCGCAATCGTCGCCCATGCGCGGGGCTCGGCCCCTTCCCATGCGCGGGGCTCGGCCCCCTCCCGTGCGCAGTGCTCAACCGCCTTCCACGGCCGGGTCCTCCGGTGCGATCATCCCCGCCGAGGCTGCTCCTCGTTCCGCGCGGCCCATGCCCTCCGTCCCGCAAACGTCGGGGAGACTCTCAGACAGGTCCCGGCAGCCACGCAAACGGGCTCTCGGGCAGAGGCCACCAGTTCATCGCGGCCCCGGAGGTGATGACCATGATCGCGAGCACGATGAGCACGGCGATGACGCCGAGGGCGATGAGCCTGCCCAGGCCATTGCGGGTCGCCCCGGAGACGATGAGCCGCGACCCGTAGCGCAGGCTCGCAGCCCCCGGACCGACCCAGAGGACGAGGCCGCCGGCCGCCGCTGCCGCCCACACCGACCACTGCTCGGAGAGCTCGCCGGGGACGATGCCTGCGACGTCGAGCCTGGTGAGCACGAGCATCGCGACCCCCGCGATCGCGGGTAGGAGGAACGTCGCCACCGAGGTGAGCACGGATGCCAGCAACGCTCCCGGCGCCGAGGCGACCGACCGCAGCGTTCCGCCGCCGTCCTCCCCACGCTCATAGCGGTAGCGCTGGACCTTGCGGTCGAGACGGGTGGCCGTGCGCGCGAGCACCGACCAGGCGAAGGAGAACGCGGTGATGACGAGCGGACTGAGCGGCATGATCACCGCCGCGAAGACGACGAGGGCGAAGACGACCCATCCGCCTGTGCGGATGGAGCGGTAGGTCAGCGGCGCCCACTGCTCGCCGGGCTGGATTCCTGGACCGCCGCCCTCATGCCCGACGGGGCCGATGCCGACGGGACCACGACCGGCATGTCCGCCCTGGCCCGACCACCCGCCTGCCGTGACATCGCCGGGCCCGTAGCCGCGGCTGCCGAGGTCGGCACCGGCGAGCGCCGAGCCCGGTGCGGCCTGGATGGCGCCGTTGGGATTGCGCACGGGACCCGCCGTGGCCTGGCGCATCGTCCCGCCGCGGGGGTCGAAGCCCGGCTGGCCGGCCCCCGGATGGAGGGAGGTCGGGCGCATCGGCGCCTGCCCGGCGGGCGGGCCCTGGGCGAAGCGCTGGCCCGGGGACGATTCCCCCGGGAACGGACGCTGCCCCGGATGCTGCTGTCCCGGCGCCGAGGAACCCGGCTGACCTGAGAAGTTCGTCGTTCCCGGCGACTGGGTCGGAGCGTACCCCCGGCCCGGCATCATGTCCTGACCGCCTCGCGGCCCCGCAGCGGCATGGCCAGCAGCGGCATTCCCGCCGCCGGACATCCCCGCAGCCATCGCACCGCCGGCCATCGCACCGCCGAGCGCGGCGGCACCCCCGACCGCGGCGCCCCCGTGCGGATCCTGTCCCGGGTATCCCCCGCGCAGCGCTCCCCGGCCGTCGGCCGAGTCTCCGCCGCCGGGCGCCCCGGACCGCGATTCGTCGACGGCCGGCATGACGGCGGTGCGCTGGACCCCGGGGCCCGATCCGGAGCCGAGCTGCGGCATGCGCCCCGATTCGATGTCGACGAGCGCATCGAGGATCATCTGCCCGCTCGGGCGCCTCTCCGGCTTCGGGTCGAGGCAGGCCTTGAGCAGGGGGACGAAGTTGCGTGGGGTATCAGCGAGGTCGAACTTGCCGAGCGCCACTCGGCCGAGCACCGCTTCGAGCGGTCCCGCGCCGTAGGGGTTGCGGCCGGTCGCCGCGAACGCCATCGTCGCAGCCCAGCCCCACCAGTCGGTCTTCTCCGACGACGACTTGCCGTCGGCGATCTCCGGGGACAGGTAGCCGGGCGTGCCCATGACCAGCCCCGTCGCTGTCACCCGCACCTCGTCGGCGACCTGGGCGATGCCGAAGTCGATGACCATCGGCTCCCCGTCCATGATCATGACGTTCGCCGGTTTGAGGTCGCGGTGGATGACCCCGGAGTCATGGACGGCACCGAGAGCGTCGAGGAGGGCATGACCGAAATGGACGAGCTCGTCCTCGGCGAAGGGACCGTTGTCCCGGACGTCGTCGGAGAGCGTCTGACCGTCGACGAACTCGGTGATGATGAAGGGCTGCGCGGAGTCGAGCTCGGCGTCGAGCACCTCGGCGATGCGGGGATGGCGGATCCGCCGCAGCGTCCTCACCTCCCTGGCCAGACGCTTGCGCGCGGTCTCGTCGCTGGCAATGTGCGGGTGGAGGACCTTGACGGCGACAGGATTGTTGCCGCCGTCGACACCGAGGTAGACGACACCCATGCCGCCCGAGCCGAGCTCCTCGATGAGGCGGTAGCCTCCCAGATCCTGAACCATCACGGTCACAAGGGTAGTCGAGCGAGTAGAGTTCGTTCCAAGCAACGAGACTTGAGGAGGCGCAGATGAGCACCGTCGACGCCGCTGGATCCGAGACTGCGGAACCGTTCGGCGAGAGTGATTTCGTCGTCGTCGCGAACCGACTCCCCGTCGATCGCGACGCATCCGATCCCGATCGTGAATGGCGTACCTCACCTGGGGGTTTGGTCACCGCGGTCGCCCCGGTCATGAAGGCGCAGGAGGGGGCGTGGATCGGCTGGACGGGTGTCGCCGACGTCGACTTCGACCCCTTCACCATCGATGGGATGCATCTCATCCCGGTGACCCTGACAAATGAGGATGTCCTCAGGTACTACGAAGGGTTCTCCAACGCCACCCTGTGGCCGCTCTACCACGACGTCATCGCCCCGCCCGAGTACCACCGGACGTGGTGGGACGCGTATGTGCGGGTGAATGAGCGCTTCGCGCAGAAGGTCGCCGAGGTGGCCGCCGAGTCCGCGACCGTGTGGGTCCACGACTACCAGCTCCAGCTCGTCCCGCAGCTCGTCCGCCGGATGCGCCCGGATCTGCGGATCGGCTTCTTCAACCACATCCCCTTCCCGCCGTTCGAACTCTTCGCGCAGCTGCCGTGGCGCGACGAGATCCTCCGCGGCCTCCTCGGCGCCGACCTCATCGGCTTCCAGCGCCCCGCGGACGCCGCGAACTTCCGTCGGGCCGTGCGCGGTCGGCTCGGCTTCACGACGAAGGGCTCGACGGTCACCGTCCCCGCCGACGGCGACCTTCCCGGCCACCTCGTGCGCGCCGAGGCGTTCCCCATCTCCATCGACACCCCCTACCTCGAAGAGCTCGCCGCCGACCCGAAGATCATCGAACGGGCCGCGCAGATCCGCGAGGAGGTCGGCAATCCCAAGGTGATCATGCTCGGCGTCGACCGGATGGACTACACGAAGGGCATCCGGCACCGGCTCAAGGCTTTCGGCGAGCTGCTCGCCGAAGGCAGACTCGACGTCGAGGACATCGTCCTCATCCAGATCGCCACCCCGTCCAGGGAGCGGCTCGAGCAGTACAAGCTCATCCGCCACGACGTCGAGCTCGCGGTGGGACGGATCAACGGCGAGCAGGCGGACATCGGCTCGATCGCCGTCCACTACCTCCACCACTCCTATCCGCGCGATGAGATGACGGCGTTCTTCATCGCCGCCGACGTCATGCTCGTCACCGCCCTGCGCGACGGGATGAACCTCGTCGCCAAGGAGTACGTCGCCTGCCGCCTCCACGACGACGGTGCGCTCGTCCTCTCGGAGTTCGCCGGCGCCGCCGAGCAGCTGGCCGGGGCGGTGCTCGTCAACCCGCACGACATCGGCAACCTCAAGGCCGGCATCCTCGAGGCCGTGAACATGGACCCGAAGACGCGCAGCCGGCGGATGCGGCAGATGCGGAAGAAGGTGAGGACCGACACCGTGAGCGCGTGGTCGAAGAAGTTCCTCGCCGAGCTCGATGCGATCCGCGACACCCCCGAGGCCGTCGTCCCCGACCGTCCCGCCCCGCAGGGTCGTCCCGCTGCCCAGCCGGCCGCCCCCGAACAGGCACCGTCGACTCCAGCCCAGGAGACGACTCCAGCGCCCGAATCGGCTCCGGTGCCCGAGCGCTCGCCGGTCGCCCCGGTGCCGTCTGCGACACCCGCGGCCGCACCCTCGTCCTCCACGCCTGCGTCGACCGACGGCGCGCAGTCCACACCCGACACCCGTTCAGCGACCTAGGAGCCGCCGTGACCTCGGACTCGACCTCGATGCCGCCTGCCGTTTCCGATTCCCTCACTCCTCCGCTCAGCGACCCCGCTGACGTGGATCTGCGCCCCCTCGCCGAGGCGGACGACCTCCTCGTCGCCCTCGACTTCGACGGCGTGCTCGCCCCCTTGCAGGACGACCCCTCCCTCAGTCGGGTCCTGCCCGCCTCGGCGGAGGCGATCGCGAGGATCGCGTCCCTGCCGAACACGCAGCTCGCGCTCGTCTCCGGCCGGGACGTTGCGACCCTGCGCGAGCTCGCCGATCCTCCGGCCTCGGCGATGATCGTCGGCTCCCACGGGGCGGAGATCGACCTCGGCCCGGGGCAGGACGCCTCGGGGACGGAGTCCGCGGCGACCGCCTCGGGGACGGAGTCCGCGGCGACCGCCTCGGCGCCGGACCCGACCGAGGCGAACGCCGTGACGAACGACGAGGAGGAGCTGCTCGCGGCGATCGATGACCACCTCGCCGAGCTGACGACGCTCAGCGACCGCGAGGGCTTCGACCTGCGGATCGAGCGCAAACCCTACTCCCGCACCGTGCACACGCGCGGAATGGCACCCGGACTCGCCGCGTCCCTGCGCGAGCACGTCGTCTCGGTCCAGGCCGAGCACGGCGGCATCCGCGTCATCGAGGGACACGACATCACCGAACTCGCCGTGAGCCAGGCGACGAAGGGCACCGGCATCCGGGCGCTGGTCGCCGAGGTGCACCCGACAGCGGCCCTCTACCTCGGCGACGACATCACCGACGAGGACGCCTTCGCCGAACTCGCGGAGATGCGGCCCGAGGTCACCGGGGTCGGCATCAAGGTCGGATCGGCACCGACGCAGGCCGAGCTGCGCATCGCCGACCCCGACGCCGTCGCGACGCTCCTCACCCGCCTCGCCGACGAGCGCGCGGAGTTCACTGCCTCCTGACGCGGACGCCGCCTGGGTAGGATTCGCTGGTCACTCCGCCGAGGCCTGCAGGATTTGCTGGTCACTCCGCCGAGGCTGCGAGTATTTGCTGGTCGATCCGCCGAGGTCGATCAGCCCGATCCGGCCCGCCAGCCTCGGCGCAGTGACCAGCAAATCGCAGGCGCACGGGCGACGACATCGGGCACGAACGACGACATCATGTGCGGGCAACTCTGCAGGGCATCGAGGTCCAGGCCCCGCGTCCTACCTTCGCTGCGGGGGCACGGCGCTGGCGCGGAGGACGAGGTCGGGAGTGACCGAGTAGTCGACCCGTCTCGCTCGCGTCGGGGCGGCGATCATCGCCTCCACCTCGTCGAGGGCCGAGGCCGCGATCGTCTCCCAGTCGTAGCTGACCTGCGACAGCGGCGGGGCGATGACGTCGGCATCGGGCATGTCGCCGACCGTGAGCAGCGAGAGGTCCCGGGGGACGTCGAGACGGGCGCGCGCGGCGGCCTCGAGGATGCCGAAGGAGAGCGAGGGGGCGCACGCGATGACCGCGGTGCACCCGAGGTCGAGGAGCTCCTCGGCAGCCGCGACCCCTGCCATCGGTCCGCCCGCGGCCTCGACGACGGGCGCCTGATCGCGGGTCGCGGGAATGTGGAGGACGCTTGCCATCGACCGGCGGAACCCGGCGATCCGGGCGGCCGCGGCCGTGTCTCTGAGCACGGCGAGACCGATGCGCCGGTGCCCCAGGTGGACGAGATGCTGGACGGCGGTGGCGATGCCGTCGGAGGCGTCGAGGACGATGCGGGAGATCCCGTCGTCGTGGCGGGCGTTCGAGACGCGGATGAGCGGCAGCCCGCGCTCGGAGAGTCTGGCCGCGAGCGCCCCGGCCGCTCCCCCGCCGAGGACGATCGCTCCGGCGATCCGCGGACCCGAGGATTCGCCTCCGTGCTCGGCGACCGGGCCGAGCAGGGAATCGGCGATCGCCTCGGTGCGCTCGAGTTCGGCTTCGACGTGGACGACGGCGATGCCCTGGGCGAACATCCGGTTGGTGAGGATCTCGAAGAGGTTCGTGTACGGGTCGACGTTGCCGGCGGGGGCGGACGGGCGGACGAGGGCGATGAGGGGGATGCCGGACGGGTTCACCGCCGGGGTCTCGATGCCGAGGACGGAGAGCGCCTGGCGCACCTTCTCCGCCGAGGCGGCCGAGACCGCTCCCGGGTCCCGCAGCGCACGGGAGACCGTGGCCGTCGAGACCCCGGCGAGGTCGGCGATCTCGGCCAGGCGCACCTGCTTCGAGGAGGCGCCCATCACTGCCTCGCCGCCGCGGTCGAGCCCCTCGCGAAGAGGCGCGGGCGGAAGACCGGCGGGACGGTGGCAGGACCCCCGGGGGTGATCCGCAGGGTGCTCAGCGTGGCCTCGATGAGCGCCTGGGAGAGACCGTTGACGTCGATGCCGAGCACGGTCGCCGGCGGCCCGGTGAAGCGCATCGTCGGCGAGTCGCCGAAGCCGACGAGCGACATGTCCCGCGGCACCTGGAGGCGGCGGTTCCGCAGTCCGTGCAGCGCCCCGTGGAGCTGGAGCGCGGACTGGACGATGACGGCCGTGCACGTCGCGTCCTTGAGTTCGAGGATCGCCCGGGAGCCGCCCGAGAAGGACTTCGGGACCGGGGCGATCCAGTCCTCAAGCGGCAGTCCGTAGGACCGTGCGGGATGCTCGGCGAGGAAGCGCTGGATCAGCTGGGTCGCGAGCTCCCCGGTGTCGTTGCAGATGAGACCGATGCGACGGTGTCCGATCGCGCGCAGATGCTCGAACGCCGTCGTCATCCCCCCGCCGAGGTCGAGGCGGGCGGCGATGATGTCGCCGGTCCCGCCCTCGGCCAGGCTCGCCGACTGCTCGTCGACGCGGATGCACGGGATGGAGGTGTGCAGGGAGGTCAGAGTCGGGGTGACGAGCGCGACGGCACCCGCGGCGATCGCGATGTCGAGCGGCGCGGAGTCGGTCTCGACGGGCGGGCGGGTGATGAGCAGCCCCTGGTCCTGGAGGGCGGTGGCCACGCGGGTGCACACCTGCGTCTGCCAGTACTCGGGATTGCCGGGGGCTCCGACGGCGACGAGGCGGCGCGGAGACTCGGGCAGCAGGGTCGAGCGGGTGTAGCCGAGTTCGTCCATCGCGGTGAGCACGGCGGCCCGCGTCGTCTCGGCGACGGCTCCGCGGCGTCCGATCACCCGGGACACGGTCGCCAGGGACACACCTGCGCGTGCGGCGACCTCCTCGAGCGTGACCCTCATGGTCCCGAGTCTACTGATCGGCTCTGCTGGTCGGCTCTGTCGATCGGCTCCGCTGGTCGGCTCTGCTGGTCGGCCTCACTGGTCGGCCACCGTCGACGGATCCCGTCGACCGCCTCGGCGAGGTTCGACTCAGCCCGCGTTCAGGCCCGTGCACATGCGCTGTCACAGTGCTGAGAATCACTCTACGCTGTGTCGAAGTCCCTATCTCCGGGCGGCGGCGACCGCATAGGATGAAGGGGACTGAGCATCCCTGCAGGTCACCGACGACCTGCTGCTCACGGCCGACGGAGAAGGAGCTGACATGTCAACAGTGTCGTTGAATGGCCTCAGCCACGCGTACGAGAACACGGTGTCCCCTTCGGTCCATCCGTTCAATCTCTTCATCGACGACGGCGAGTTCCTCGTCCTCTACGGCCCCTCAGGATCGGGCAAGTCGACGATCCTGCGCATGCTCCACGGACTTGAGGCTCCGAGGTCGGGGACGATCCTCATCGACGGCGTCGACGTCACCCACGCCGCCGTCAACGACCGCGACGTCACGCTCGCGCTCGAGTCCTACGCCCTCTACCCGCACATGAGCGTGCGCGACAACCTCGGCTTCGCGCTGCGCATCGACGGTCTGCCCGCCGAGGAGATCGCCTCCCGAGTCGAGTCCGTGGCCGAGAAGATCGGACTGAGCTCGATCCTCGACTCCGTGCCCGGGGACCTCTCTCCCCTGCAGCGACAGACGATCGCGCTGGCCCGGGCGATCGTGCGCGAGCCCAAGGTCCTCATCATGGACGAACCCGTCGTCAACCTCGTGCCCGAGCACCAGGCCGACACCGTCCGCCTCATCAAGGACCTCCAGCAGGACTTCGGGCTCACCACCCTCTATGCGACGTCGAACCTCGAGGATGCGAAGATCCTCGCCGACCGCATCGCCTTCCTCGACCACGGCCGGCTCATCGGAGTCGAGGAGCCGGAGGTCGCCGAGGCGCTCGTCGCCTCGATCGCCGACACGGACAGCTGACCAGTGCCCGGCTCCGCAGGGGCCGAGACCACGACCTCGGGCCCCACGATCCACACCGTCGACCCCGCCGACCGGGCGATGTTGGCGCAGCTGCCGTGGGATCTTCCGCTCGCCGACTGGCCGACAGACCTCATGGGCGGACTCCCCCGCGGCATCTCCCGCCACATCGTGCGGTTCATCGAGAACGGCGACGAACTGCTCGCGATCAAGGAGACCGAGGACCGGCAGGCGCTGCGGGAGTTCGACATCCTCGGCGTGCTCGAGAACCTCGATGTCCCCTCCGTCGAACCCCGGGCCTACATCACGGGACGGCGCACCGCCGACGGGCAGGAGCTGCCGGGAGCGCTCGTGACCACGCACCTCGACTTCTCCCTGCCCTACCGAGCGCTCTTCTCGCGGGCACTGGCCGAGGACACGGCCGGCCGCCTCGTCGACGCCCTCGCCGTCCTGCTCGCCCGCCTCCACCTCGTCGGCTTCTACTGGGGGGACGTGTCCCTGTCGAACACGCTCTTCCGCCGTGACGCCGACGCCTATGCCGCCTACGTCGTCGATGCGGAGACCGGGGAGCTCCACGACTCCCTGTCGGACGGGCAGCGGGAGATGGACCTGCGGATCGCACGGACGAACATCGCCGGGGACTTCCTCGACCTCCAGGCCGCCGGCCTCGTCGAACCCGACGTCGACCCGCTCGCCGCCGGGGACCGCCTCTTCGAGGCCTACAACGGGCTGTGGGCCGAGCTCACCCGGGTCGAGGAGTTCTCCGTCAACGAACGCTGGCGCATCGACGAGCGCATCCGCCGGCTCAACGATCTCGGCTTCGACCTCGGCGAACTCACGGTCACGACCGACCTCGACGGGGTCAGCCTCCTCGTCGAGCCGAAGGTCGTCGAACCCAACCACCATTCGAGGCGCCTGCTGCGCCTGACGGGAATCGGGGCGAACGAGAACCAGGCCCGCGCGATGCTCAACGACCTCGACTCCTACCGGACGGCGCCCGGGTTCACCGGCGGCGCGCACGGCTCCGGTGAGATGCCGGTCGAGCTGAGCGAGGAGGAGGCAGCGAGGATCTGGCTCGACGAGGTCTACAAGCCGCTCATCGGCGGGATCCCCGAAAGCCTGATGAACAAGCTCGAACCCGGGCAGATCTTCTACGAGTTCGTCGAGCACCGCCGGGTCATGGCCCAGGCCAGGCAGCGCGACATCCCCCTGCGCGAGGCGATCGCCTACTTCATCATGGACGACCTCGCGAAGCTGCCCGACGAATCCCGGTACGTCCAGCCCCCGCCGAGGTGACGGCCGGGTCGCAGCGGTCCCGCCGGGTCGCGATGGACTGGCGTCCGCCCCTCGCCGAGGAGACGGCCGGGTCGGCGCGGGTGACAGCCGGGTCGCAGCGTCCACGACGTGGACATCGGTGGCCGGGGCCGCCTCGGCGGGCATAGCTTGGGCTCAACGCCCCACTTCCGGTGCTCGGATCTGCAACGATGCAGCGCGCACCCCGTTCTGCCCGGCCGCGTAAGCCGGGAGGAAGGACCTCCGATGACGCAGGACCCGACTGAGCCCACTCCGACGGCTGCCCCTGCGCCGCCCCCACCTCCCGCATCCGCTGCGACGACCGCGCCATCGGCCCCCTCTGCGCAGGCGGTGCCGACGAACGAGGGCAGCCTCTCGATCCCCTCCCTCTTCGATCTCACGGGGCGCACGGCCGTCGTCGTCGGTGCCGGGTCGGGGCTCGGGCAGGCCTCGGCGATCGGGCTCGCCGATGCCGGTGCCCACGTCATCGCAGCCGACCTCAATGCCGCCGGCGCTGAGGAGACCGTGCGCATCATCACCGAGCGCGCGCGGGGCGGAACGGGGTCGCATGCGGAACCGGAAGCGGGGGCCGAGTCGCGCTCGGGACAGGGGCCGGACTCGGACGTCGTCTCGAGCCCGGTCCCGGCGACGGCCGCGGTCGTCGACATCACCGACACGGACTCCGTCACCGCCCTCGTCAGCGCGTTCCCCGACGCGGAGATCCTCGTCGTCACGCCCGGGGCCAACGTCCGCAAGCGCCTGACCACGACGACCGACGACGAGTTCGACCGTGTCATCGACATCAACCTCAAGGGCACGTACCGGCTGATGCGCGGCTTCGGCGCCGAGATGGCCGAGCGCGGACGCGGATCGATCGTCACCTTCGCCTCGTTCCGGGCGATCACCGTCGAACCCGGACAGGGCATCTACGCCGCGGCCAAGGCCGGGGTCGTCCAACTGACGAAGACGCTCGCGAGCGAACTCGGCCCCGACGGGGTGCGCGTCAACGCGATCCTCCCCGGGCCCTTCGACACCCCGCTCACCCAGCAGATCAAGGCCGACGAGCAGTGGTGGGACGCGTACGCGGACAAGACCGCGCTCGGCCGTTGGGGCCGACTCCACGAGATCGCCGGACCGGTGCTCTTCCTCGCCTCCGACGCCTCGTCGTACGTGACGGGGACGTCGCAGCTCGTCGACGGCGGGTGGATGGCCCACGACGGACGGTTCACTCCGCGGGTCTGAGGCGGTACCGGGACCTCCGTGACGGAGGTCTCCCGGGCACATGTGACAATGGCTCAATGAGTTCTCCGCAGAGCACGCCTGCACCACCGTCGGGGCAGCGCCCAGGAATCGTCCGTCAGCTCGGACGCCGCAAGTCGATCACCAGCATGATCAAGGACACCGAGGACGCGAATTCGCAGGAGCTGCGGCGCACATTCGGAGTCTTCCAGCTCACCATGATCAGCGTCGGTGCGACCCTGGGAACGGGAATCCTCGTCATCCTCGGCGAGGCGGTGCCGATCGCCGGTCCCGGTGTGTGGATCGCGTTCATCCTCGCCGGCATCACGGCTCTGCTCTCGGCGGTGAGCTATGCGGAGATGGCGGGCATGGTGCCGGTGTCCGGGTCGAGCTACTCGTACACGTATGCGACCCTCGGTGAGGGTGTGGCCTGGGTCTGCGGCTGGTGCCTTGTCCTCGAGTACGCGGTCTCGGTCGCCGCTGTCGCCGTCGGTGCCGCGGACTACGTCAACGAGACGCTGCGGATCTTCGGCGTCGAACTGCCGCCGGCGCTCGCATCGGGTCCCGAGCAGCCGGGCGGGGTCATCAACCTCTCGGCTCTCATCGTCGTCGCTCTCGCGACGATCCTCCTCATGCGCGGGGCGAAGGAGTCCGGCGTCGTCAACACGATCATCGTCTTCGTCAAGATCGGCATCCTCGTCTTCTTCTCGATCGTCGCGTTCACCGCGTTCAAGGCCGGCAACTTCGAACCGCTCCTGCCGATGGGTGCCGCCGGAGTCACCGCGGCCGCCTCGATCGTCTTCTTCTCCTACATCGGCTTCGATGCCGCCTCGACCGCCGGCGAGGAGGCGAAGAACCCCAAGCGCGATCTGCCGCGGGCGATCATCCTCTCAATGGTCATCGTCACCTCGATGTACGTCCTCGTCGCCGTCACTGCGATCGGCGCTCGGGAGTGGGAGTGGTTCGGCCTCGAGACGACGACAGCCCCGCTCGTGCAGATCGTCCACGAGATCACGCAGTCGAACTTCGCGGTCTTCCTCTTCGCAGCGTCCTCGGTGCTCGCGATCTTCTCCGTCGTCATCACCGTCCTCTACGGCCAGTCGCGCATCCTGCTGACGATGTCGCGTGACGGCATGGTCCCGCGCTTCTTCGGCATCGTCTCCCCGCGCACGGGAACGCCGCTCATCGGCACGCTCGTGACCGGCACGCTCGTGGCGATCACTGCGGCCCTCATCCCCCTCGGCGAGCTCGCGAACGCGACGAGCATCGGCACGCTCTTCGCGTTCTGCCTCGTCAACGTCGCCGTCATCTACCTGCGGGTGACGAAGCCGGAACTCGAACGCTCCTTCAAGGCCCCTCTCGGGTACACGATCCCCGTCCTCGGGGCGCTCGCATGCGCATTCCTCATGCTCAACCTCGGCGGGGTCACCTGGGCGGTCTTCGGGATCTGGATGTTCGTCGGGTTCCTCATCTACTTCGGCTACAGCCGCCGCCACTCACGCGTGGGCACGATGAGTGACGCCGCCTACCGGGAGAGCCTCGACGCCTGAGCGCGCGGGCTCCACTCCTCAGAGCCACCATCCCAGCAACCCTCCGGGCGCTGGGCAACCCCGAGCCGGGTTGCACAGCGTCCGGAAGACATCTGGAAGCACAGCCCCTCGACGGCGGGGTTGCTGTGAGCGAGGGCTCAGCGCCCGGACGGTGGCTGAGACCGCTCAGTCGCGGCGGGCGCGGGCGACCTCGTAGAGGCTGACGGCGGCGGCGATGCCGGCGTTGAGCGACTCGGTGGTCGCGGCGATCGGGATCGAGACGATCTGGTCGCACTTGTCGGCGATGAGGCGGGAGAGCCCTTTGCCCTCGGAGCCGACGACGATGCACAGCGGATCCCGGCTGAACGTGAGCTCGGGCAGGTCGACCTCGCCGTCCATGTCGAGTCCGACGACGAAGACGCCCTGCTTCTTGAGCTCGTCGATCGCGCGGGCGAGGTTGACGACCTGGGCGACCTTGATCCGCGAGGCGGCACCGGCCGAGGTCTTCCATGCGGCAGCCGTCATCGAGGCGGCACGGCGTTCGGGGATGATGACCCCGTGACCGCCGAAGGCCGCGACGGAGCGGACGATCGCGCCGAGGTTGCGCGGATCGGTCACCCCGTCGAGGGCGACGATGAGCGGGGTCTCGGCCCGTTCGGCGGCGAACTCGAGGAGGTCGCGGGGGTCGGCGTACTCGTACGGCGGGATCTGCAGAGCGATGCCCTGGTGGATCGCATCATCGGTGAGCCGGTCGAGATCGGCGCGACTGGCCTCGAGCATCGAGATGCCCCGCCCGGCAGCGAGCGAGATCGCCTCCTTGACCCGGTCGTCGGAGTCGATGCGGCTGGCGACGTAGAGCGCGGTTGCCGGCACGTCCTCGCGCAGGGCCTCGAGCACGGAGTTGCGCCCGGCGACCATGTTCGGCCCGAGCTCCTTCTTCTTCCGCTTCGCCTGCGCCGAGGCGTTCGCAGCCCGCTTGGCCTGCGCGGCCTTGTGCGCCTTGTGGTAGACCCGGTCCTCGGCCTTGGGGGTCGGGCCCTTGCCCTGGAGTCCGCGTCGGTTCTTGCCGCCGGATCCCTTCGGCGGCCCCTTCTTCTTCGACCCGCCGGAGCGTGGGTTCGATGCCATGTCAGTCCTCTTGGTTCGTCGGTGCCGTCCTGCCCGTCCCGGTCCGACCGGGACGAGCGTGATCAGCTGTTCTTGAGATGGTAGCGGTAGCCGTCGGCGGTGTCCTCGATCGCGATGCCCGCAGCGGAGAGTTCGTCGCGGATCGCATCGGCGGTCGCGAAGTCCTTCTCGGCCTTCGCCTCGATCCTCTTCTGCGCGAGTTCGGCCACGAGGGAATCGAGGGCGGCCGCGGCCGGGGCGTTCGCGTTCGCACCGCCCCACACCTCGGCGCTGGGGTTGACGCCGAGGATGTCGAGCATGAGCTCCACCTCGGCGACGATCCGGGCCAGACCCGGCTTGTCCGCACCGGAGTCGAGGAGCTTTGCCCCTTCTGTGACCCGGGCGAAGACGACGGAGAGCGCACGGGGCACGCCGAGGTCGTCGTCGAGGGCGAGCGCGAAATCCTCAGGCACGTCGACGCTCCGGTCGGCGTAGGCGGCCTCGACGTTCGGCAGCGCGGGAGCCTCGTCGCCGAGGGCCTGCCGGGCCCGGTCGAGGAAGTTCGAGAGCCGCTCGAGCGAGGCGGTCTGGCGCTCCATCGCCTCGGGTGAGTACTCGAGGACGGAGCGGTAGCTTGCGCTCGTGAGGAAGTACCGGACGGCGATGGGGCTGAACTGGGCGAAGAGGTCGGAGGCGAAGATCGAGTTGCCTAGTGACTTCGACATCTTGTCGCCGCCCACATTGAGCAGCCCGGAGTGCATCCACACGTTCGTGAACGCATCGCCGGCCGCACGGGACTGGGCGAGTTCGTTCTCGTGATGCGGGAAGCGCAGGTCGAGTCCGCCGCCGTGGATGTCGAAGTGGGGGCCCAAGTATTTCGTCGACATCGCCGAGCACTCGATGTGCCAGCCGGGTCGGCCGCGACCCCACGGGGACGGCCACGAGGCCGTCTCGGGTTCGCCGGGCTTGTGGGCCTTCCACAGCGCGAAGTCCCGGGGATCCTTCTTCCCTCGCATGTCCGAGTCCTCGGCCGGCTCCATGTCCTCGAGACGCTGGTTCGTCAGCTCCCCGTAGTCCGGCCATGAGGTCGTCGAGAAGTAGACGTCACCGCTGTCGTCGAGCGCAGGGTATGCGTGGCCGGCGTCGATGAGGCGCGCGATGAGCTCGTGCATCTCCGTGATGTGGCCGGTCGCGCGCGGCTCGTAGCTCGGCGGCATGATGTCGAGTGCATCGTAGGCGGCGGTGAAGGCCCGTTCATAGAGGAAGGCGTGGGCGAACCACGGCCTGCCCTCCTCAACGGACTTCGAGAGGATCTTGTCGTCGATGTCGGTGACGTTGCGGATGAGCGTGACACTGTAGCCGCGGTAGAGCAGCCAGCGGCGGAGCACGTCGAAGACCGACGCCGAACGCAGGTGCCCGATGTGCGGTTCGCCCTGCACGGTCGCCCCACAGACGTAGATCCCCACGTGGCCGTCGATGACGGGCCGCAGTTCGGAGGTCCGGCGGGTGGCGGTGTTGTACAGAGCGATAGTCACCCGCCCAAGTCTACCGGCCATCCCCGCCGAGGTGGTCCTGGTCAGACGCCGGATTCCGCCGAGGTGGTGCCGCCGTCTCCCGCCGTCGTCTCCTGGGTCGTCACCCCCGCGTCCGAGGGACATCGTCCTTGTCTCGACGATGGAGTTCGGATCGGTGCCGAATTGTGACCCACGACACGTGATGTGGGGCACTGTTCTCAAGCAACTCCCAGTAAGCTGGTGGGCAATCATCCGCGTGCATGCGGCACCGATGCCCATGAGGCGGCGTGAAAACGAAAGGTCATCATGTCAACCACCACATCCCAGAGGGAGGTCTTCGCCACCCGCGGCGCGTTCATCTTCGCAGCCATCGGTTCGGCAGTCGGCCTCGGCAACATCTGGCGCTTCCCGTATGTCACGTATGAGAACGGCGGCGGCGCCTTCATCATCCCCTACCTCGTCGCGCTGCTGACGGCGGGCATCCCGCTGCTCTTCTTCGACTACGCGATGGGCCATCGTGCGCGCGGATCCGCTCCGCTCTCCTTCCGCATGGCGACGAAGGTGGCCGAACCGATCGGCTGGTTCCAGACCGGTGTCGCCATCGTCATCGGCATCTACTACGCCGCGATCATCGGCTGGGCGGGCGCCTACATGATCTTCTCGCTCAACCAGGCGTGGGGCGACGATGCGGAGACCTACTTCTTCGGCAGCTTCCTCAAGATGGGCGACCCCGGGGTCTCCATGGAGTTCGTGCCGAGCATCCTCATCCTCGTCATCATCGTCTGGGTGATCACGCTCGGAGTGCTCCTCGGCGGCGTCCAGGCCGGCATCGCCCGCTTCTCGAAGATCTTCATCCCGCTGCTCATCATCCTCTTCCTCATCCTCGTCATCCGCGCGCTGTTCCTGCCCGGTGCGGCCGCGGGTCTCGATGCGCTCTTCACCCCGGACTTCGCGGCCCTGGCCGACCCGAAGGTGTGGATCGCGGCCTACGGTCAGATCTTCTTCTCGCTCTCGATCGCGTTCGGCATCATGATCACCTACGCGTCGTACCTCAAGCGGAAGACGAACCTCACCGGTTCGGGCCTCGTCGTGGCCTTCTCGAACTCCGGTTTCGAGATCCTCGCCGGCATCGGCGTCTTCGCCGCTCTCGGCTTCATGGCCTCGGCGTCGGGAGCAGCGGTCTCCGATGTCGCGACCAGCGGCATCGGCCTGGCGTTCGTCGCCTTCCCGACGCTCATCTCCGAGATGCCGGGAGGCAATCTCTTCGGCTTCGCGTTCTTCGCGTGCCTCGTCTTCGCGGGCCTGACCTCGCTCATCTCGATCGTCCAGGTGCCGATCCAGGCGCTGCGCGAGAAGTTCGGGGTCGGCAACAAGGCCTCGATCCTCCTCGTCGGCGGCGGCATGGCGATCATCTCGATCCTGCTCATGTCGACGGTCACCGCGCTCTACGTGCTCGACACGATGGACGCCTTCGCCAACAACATCGGCATCGTCGGTGCGGCCGTCGTCGGCCTCATCGTCGTCGGCTGGTTTGCGCGCAAGCTGCCCGCGCTCCGGGATCACCTCAACGCGATCTCGAGCTTCAAGGTGGGCTGGTTCTGGATGATCATCCTCGGCGGAGTCACCACCCTGGTGCTCCTCTACATGCTCATCACGCAGATCATCACCTATGCGACCGAAGGCTACGGCGAGTACCCGGCGCTGCTCATCGGCGTCTTCGGCTGGGGCATGATCGGACTGCTCATCGTCGCGGCGATCGTGCTCTCGCTCATCAAGTGGCCGAGGCGCACGATCGAGGAAGCCGATGAGGCGATCGCCGATTCCGTGGCCGAGGAGATCAAGCGTCCCGCCGGACGCCACTCGGCCGACGACACCATCCGAGGAGGGAACTGATGGGCACTTCAGCCATCGTCATGATGATCATCGCCATGGTCACCGTGTGGGGCGGGCTGGCAGCTGCGATCGTGCATCTGCGCAAGCACCCGGACACGGACGTCGACTGACCCTCGCGGTCACACGAGTCAGGCGGGGCGTCTCCTTCGGGAGGCGCCCCGCTTCGCTGTTCCAGGTGCCATCCCCGCCGAGGTGGTGGTGCGTCCGGAACCCCACCCCAACCTCGGCGAGGGCATCCAGGAACCCCGCCCCCGCCTCGGCGAGGGGATCACGGAACCCCACCCTCGCCTCGGCGGGACGATCCGTGACAGATGCCGGACACGCTGGCTGAGGACTCGTCGCCTGGTTAGGGTGGACGTGTCCGAACTCTCTGTCGGCGCAGCGGAGCGACCCAGCTGACCTGCGCCGATCATCCCTAGGAGGCGCAATGCCACAGACCGTCAAGGGCGTCATCGCACGGAGCAAGGGTGCGCCGGTCGAGCTCACCGACATCGTCATCCCCGACCCGGGACCGGGCGAGGTCGTCGTCGACGTCAAGTCCTGCGGTGTCTGCCACACGGACTTCCACTACCGCGAGGGCGGGATCTCCGATGACTTCCCGTTCCTCCTCGGCCACGAGTCGGCCGGCGTCGTCGCCGAGGTGGGCGAGGGCGTGACGAACGTCGAGGTCGGCGATTTCGTCATCCTCAACTGGCGCGCGGTCTGCGGCGAATGTCGGGCATGCAAGCGCGGCGAGCCGTGGTACTGCTTCAACACGCACAACGCCGAACAGAAGATGACGCTCACCGACGGCACCGAGCTCACACCGGCGCTCGGCATCGGGTCGTTCGCGGAGAAGACGCTCGTCGCCGCGGGACAGTGCACGAAGGTCGACGAGTCGGATCCGGCTGTCGTCGGACTCCTCGGCTGCGGGATCATGGCCGGCATCGGCTCGGCCATCAACACCGGTGAGGTCACGCGCGGGAAGTCCGTGGCCGTCATCGGCTGCGGCGGCGTCGGCTGTGCGGCCATCGCCGGGTCGCGCCTGGCCGGGGCCGGGACGATCATCGCCCTCGACATCGACGATGCGAAGCTCGAGTGGGCGAAGGACCTCGGCGCCACCGACACGATCAACACCCGCGGCATGAGCGAGGACGAGGTCGTCGCCGCGATCCAGGAGCGGACGAACGGCTTCGGCGCCGACGTCGTCATCGACGCGGTCGGCCGCCCGGAGACGTGGCGGCAGGCCTTCTACGGCCGCGACCTCGCCGGCACCGTCGTCCTCGTCGGCGTGCCGACTCCGGAAATGGAGCTGAGCGTGCCGCTGCTCGACGTCTTCGGTCGCGGTGGGAAGCTCAAGTCATCGTGGTACGGCGACTGCCTGCCCGAACGCGACTTCCCGATGCTCGTCGACCTCTACGAGCAGGGTCGCCTGCCGCTGGAGAAGTTCGTCACCGAGCGCATCGGCATCGGCGACGTCGAGGAGGCGTTTGAGAAAATGGGCGAAGGCAAGGTCCTGCGATCGGTGGTGGTGCTCTGATGGCTGCGATCGAGCATGTCGTCACGTCAGGAACGTTCTCCCTCGACGGCGGGACGTGGGACGTCGACAACAACGTGTGGATCGTCGGGGACGGCACCGAGGTCATCGTCATCGACCCCGCCCATGATGTCGATGCCATCGCCGAGGCGGTCGGATCGAGAGAGGTCAAGGCCGTTCTCCTTACCCACGGTCACGACGACCACGTCGGCGTCGTCCGCGAGTTCGCGCAGCGGGTGGGCAATCCGCCCGTCTACCTCAATCCCGAGGACTACGTCCTCTGGGACATGACCTACGAGGACTACCGCCCCGAGGGGCAGATCGCCGACGGTGACACGTGGACCGTCGGAGGGGTGACCCTGCGGGCGCTGCACACCCCGGGCCACTCCCCCGGGTCGACGAGCTTCTTCATCGAGACCGGGCTGCCCGTCCCCGCCTCGGCGGGTGCCGGCCATGCCGTCGGTCCCGTGCTCTTCTCCGGGGACACGCTCTTCAACGGCGGCCCCGGTGCGACGGGTCGTTCGCACTCGAGCTTCGAGACGATCATCGA